>CAZKXV010000101.1:0-5591 GCA_964556835.1 uncultured Clostridia bacterium | reverse complement strand
TCGAAACCCGTAATTTCTTCAACTTTATCGCCATAAGAATGTGCCCTATTTAGCTTCCTAGCAAGCTCGGGGTATAGTATTCCATTTACTAGACTAGATTTGCCACTACCAGATACTCCGGTAATTGCAGTAAATAATCCTATAGGAATATTCACATCTATATTCTTCAAATTATTCAAATGTGCACCTTTGATATGAATAGTCTTATCTGTTATCGGCTTACGCTCCTTTGGAACTCTTATATACTTTCTACCACTAAGATATAGTCCAGTAATAGAGTTTTCATTTTCCATTATATCTTTTGCAGTGCCAGTAGCGACAACTTCACCGCCGTGAATGCCTGCTGCTGGACCAATATCTATAATATAATCAGAGTTAAGCATTGTTTCTTCATCATGTTCAACCACAATTATAGTGTTTCCTAAATCCCTAAGCTTCTTGAGTGTTCCTATCAGCCTATTGTTATCCCTTTGGTGTAAGCCTATACTAGGCTCATCTAGGATATAAAGTACTCCTTGAAGTCCGCTACCTATTTGAGTGGCAAGTCTTATACGTTGGGCTTCTCCGCCTGAAAGAGTGCTAGAACCACGTGATAAAGTAAGATAACTTAGCCCAACATTGAGCAGGAAGCTAAGTCTTGCCTTAATCTCTTTGATAATTTGTACGGCTATAATTGTGTCTCTAGAATTTAATTCTAGATTATCAATAAACTCATATGCCTTATCTATTGCCATATTAGACACTGTTGCTATATTTATATCACCAATAGTTACAGCAAGTGCTTCTTTATTCAACCTTGCACCCATACAACTATTACAAGGCTCAATCCTCATATATCTCTCAATATCTCGTTTAATATAATCCGAACTAGTTTCTTTGTATCTTCTTTCTAAATTATTTATTAATCCCTCATATTCCCTAGAAAACTCTCCCTTAAATGATGAAGAATTATAGTTCATTACAATTTTTTCAGATGTACCATAGAATATAATATCTAGAATTTCTCTAGAAAACTCCTTAAGCGGAGTATCAAGAGAGAAATTGAATCTTTCAGACAAAGCCTTGAACATCATAATAGTTATACTGCCATTATCCATATTCCAGCCACAAATGTTTAACGCCCCATCGCTAAGACTTTTACTCCAATCCTTAACGATTAAGTTCTCATCAATAATGCTCTGATAGCCTATGCCGTGACAAACTAGACACGCTCCTTGTGGCGTGTTGAAACTGAACATTCTGGGCTCTAATTCTTCAAGCGAAATATCACAATCTGGACAAGCATATCTTGTAGAATACTCTATATTATTATCTTCTATCTCCGCTTGTACCAATCCATGACTTAATTTAAGCGCACTTTCTACACTTTCAGTCAATCGCCTTATAATATCATCTCTTATTATTAGTCTATCTACTATAACGCTTATGCTATGCTTAATATTCTTATCAAGCTCAATCTCATCACTATCTAACATATACTCTAAGCCATCAATCCTAACTCTAAGATAACCACTCTTACGTAGCTCTTCAAATTTCTTGGAATATTCACCTTTTCTGCCTCTGACTATCGGTGCAATTATAAGCAATTTAGATTCTTTGGGATTGAGTAGAATATTATCGACTATTTGATCAATGCTTTGTTCAATTATTTCCTTACCACAATTAGGACAATGAGGAACTCCGATTCTAGCATACAATAGCCTCAAATAATCGTGAACTTCAGTTATTGTGCCTACAGTGGAACGAGGATTCTTAGAAGTTGTTTTCTGATTTATAGCAACTGCAGGAGATAAACCCTCTATATAGTCTACATCAGGCTTATTGAGCTGACCTAGAAATTGCCTTGCATATGCCGAAAGACTCTCAACATATCTTCTTTGTCCTTCTACAAAAAGAGTATCGAAAGCAAGAGAGGATTTACCCGAACCACTAATCCCAGTGAGCACTACAAGCTTATCACGTGGAATACTAACATCAATATTTTTCAAATTATGTTCTCTTGCCCCTTTCACAAGTATGTCTTTTCTCATTCTCTTATAAGTCCTTTCAATCTTGATATTTCATCTCTTAGTCTTATAGCACTCTCAAAATCCAAGCTTTGAGATGCACTCTTCATAAATCCTTTTAGTTGTTCTATCTGTCTAATTATGTCCGATGTATTCATTTTCTTAGTATCTGCCGTTGATATTTTCTTAGTAATCTCCAAAGTATTGACCATCGGTCTAATAATTGTCTTAGGCGTGATATTATTCAATCTATTATAGTCTTTCTGTTTTTCTCTACGTCTATTAGTTTCATCTATCGCCCTTTGCATGCTTCCCGTTATATTATCTGCATACATTATGACCTTACTCTGACTGTTTCTAGCTGCTCTACCAATGGTTTGAATAAGGCTCTTATCACTTCTAAGGAAACCTTCCTTGTCAGCATCTAATATTGCTACAAGAACGACTTCTGGAATATCTAAACCCTCACGCAATAGGTTAATACCTACCAATATATCGAACTCCCCTTGCCTTAAATATTTGATTATCTCTATCCTTTCAAGAGCTACAATATCCGAATGCATATATCTAACTTTAAGCTTATGCTCTTTGAGATAGTTGGTTAAGCTCTCTGCCATTTTCTTAGTTAAGGTCGTAATAAGCACTCTACCGCCAATCGATTTCGCCCATTCTATCTCACTTATAAGGTCATCAATCTGTCCAGTAATCGGCTTGATATATATTTCAGGGTCAAGTAATCCAGTTGGTCTAATTATTTGCTCTGCAATTATTCCCGCTTGTTCTAACTCGTAATCAGCAGGAGTTGCAGACATACAAATTATTTGTCCTACTTTATCATCGAATTCTTCGAAATTAAGAGGCCTATTGTCATAAGCTGATGGCAACCTGAACCCATAATCAATTAGATTACCTTTTCTTGCTTGATCGCCACGATACATAGCTCTTATCTGTGGCAAGGTCATATGACTCTCATCAACGATAGTAACAAAATCGTTAGGGAAAAAATCTAGCAAAGTATAGGGTGGCATTCCTTTAGTTCTTCCGTCAAAATATCGACTATAGTTCTCAATGCCTGAACAATATCCAACTTCTTTAATCATCTCCACATCATAGCTTACTCTTTCCGCTATCCGCTGTGCCTCGATAAATTTGTTATTATCCTGAAATAGTTTCTCTTGGGTCAGCATTTCTAATCTAATATCATTTAATACTTCATCGATATCGCCCCCAACAATATAATGACTAGCAGGAAAAAAATTGATATGCTTTAATTGATTTATTGCCCTGCCGGTCAAGGGGTCTATTTCGCTAATCTTCTCAATGGTGTCTCCAAAAAACTCTAGCCGAATAGCTATTTCACTGTTTTGTACTGGAAATACTTCGATAATATCACCACGCACACGGAAAGTTGCCCTTACGAAATCAATATCCGCTCGCTTATACATAATACCGACAAGCATATCAATAAGTTCATCTCGGTCAAACTCCATATTCTCTCGAATAGAAATAGCCTTAGAATAGTACTCTTTCGGTGCGCCTAATCCATAAATACAAGAAACTGAAGCTACTACAATAGTATCTCTCCTTTCACACAGTGAACTTGTAGCAGAATGGCGAAGTTTATCTATTTCATCATTAATCTGGAGTTCTTTTTCAATATAAGTATCTGATCTAGGAATGTATGCCTCGGGCTGAAAATAATCATAATAACTAACAAAATACTCAACTCTATTATGAGGAAAAAATGACCTAAGCTCATTACATAACTGTGCCGCTAGTATCTTGTTATGAGCAATAACTAGTGCGGGTCGCTGTACTTGTTCAATTACATTGGCAATCGTATAAGACTTTCCACTACCAGTAACGCCGAGCAAAACTTGCGTGCGTATACCATCTTCCAGACCACTTACGAGGTCATCAATGGCTTGTGGTTGGTCTCCACAAGGCTTATATGGTGCGATAAGTTTGAATTTATACATATAATATTATTAGTATTGACATTTTATTGATATAAATTATATTAACCAAATAATACTGGTACAAGCCATCTCTTAACAATTTGACCTATTAAGGCACCAAAAACAATCAACGATACTTTGAAAAGGACTTTATTTCGCTTCTCTCTTCTATCTACATGAATTGTTCTTCTATATGCTTTGCCCTTTCTCTTTAGAGTTAGCACTAGATAAGCTTCGCCTCTTTTGTCTGTGCTTACTACTTCAATATAATTGTCCATTTCGAGAACTTCCAAAGTAGGCTCCAAATCATCTATAAGAAACTCTATTGTATATGAAACTCTTTGTAATAAGTCAATAGGTCGAATAAGACCCATACCGCCTTTTTCTTCGGTAAACTCTATAATCGCCTGTAATAATTCGTGTTCTTTTCTATCTAACATAATTCTACCTTTATTATCAACCTAACAAGAAATTGATTGCATAATATGCACCTATGGATAATGCGCTCGCAATTATTCCGCCTAAGACACCGCCACGAAAAGCTTTCTTGCCTACTGACTTAATTATACGGTTATAATCTATAGGCTCAGTTGTTATAATTGCTTGGGCTGGAACAACCATCTCTTGAACAGACTCTTCCTCTTCAATTATCTCTTCAATTTCTTCTTCAGCTTTTTCTTCAATTATATCAAGCTTCTTGCCCTCTACCTGCTCAATTTCTTGAATCAATAGCTCCGCTTGTTGTTCTAAATCTTTCGCATTCTTTTTTGTTTTACGCTGTGTTTGTGCTTCTTCTATAGCTTTCTTTATTTCTTCAAGCTGTTTCTCTTTAGCTATTCTCTCTTGCTCCGCTTTCTCGAGTTCTGCTTGTTTTCTAGCTTCTTCTTCTGCCTTTCGCCTCGCCTCTTCTTCCTTACGTCTAGCCTCTTCTTCTGCTCTTCTTTTCTCTTCCTCAATAATTCTAGCTTCTTCTTCCGCTTTCAGTCTTGCCTCGTATTCTCTTTTCTCTCTTATACGTTCTTCATTTTCACGGGCTTTCTTTATAATTCTACGCCCTTTCAGAGCCATTGCTAGACAAATGTCTTCCTCATCTCTATATTTCAAATCAATTTCGCCGTCAAAAGCAAGCTCATCTATTATAGCAAATACATCTGTCTCTTTTACGTCCATTTCGCTTGGCAAATTAATTAATATGTCATTTATATCTATTACCTTAAAATTATCATCTTTGCAGATATCATTGATAATATTCAGTACTTGAAATCTTAATGCGTTCATACCTTACTCCTTAATTTCATATTATATCATATATAATAAAGAATGGCAATAGATATGATTATTTGTGAAAAACTCATATTATTATTGGAAGTTCTTACCTCATATTTATATATATTCATATGTGCATATTACCATATCAGTATAATCATATAGATATCCTTTCCTATTATAATTCTCATATGAATGTTTATTTGTATGCTAATATAATAATATTTCTATTCCCTATATGCTAACTAATAATAAAAATAGTAGAGCATATTATTACACTCTACTATTATTATATAAGAATTCTTATCTAAATAACTATTAATCTCTTTCTACTCTAATAACACTATCCACACTCTTAACT
>CAZKXV010000100.1:0-5596 GCA_964556835.1 uncultured Clostridia bacterium | reverse complement strand
TTATTTCTGCTGTTATATATTTCATCCAAATATTTCCAGTATATCTTGTGTAAAAACTATAAATAGGTTATAATAAAGATATGGATAGATTAGTTGTATTAGATAGTTATAGCCTTGCATATAGGGCGTATTATGCGATTTCGCACTTGAATGATTCTACTGGGAGACCTACAAATGCTTTATTTGGTTTTATCAGTATGTTGACCAAAGCAATTGAAGACTTGAAACCTACTCACTTGGTTGCTGCATTTGATGTGCATGGTCCAACATTCCGACATAAAATGTATGCACCCTATAAGGGAACAAGAAAACCAATGCCTGAAGACTTAATTCCACAGATAGACATGATAAAAGATGTTCTAGGAAGAATGGGTATAGCAATAGTAGAATTAATAGGCTATGAGGCAGATGATGTTCTTGGTACTCTAGCTAAGCATAGCGATTTTGATACTATATTATTGAGTGGTGATAAGGATAATCTTCAATTAGTTTCTGAAACTACTACCGTATGGCTTAATAGAAGAGGGTTGTCGGATGTAACAAAATACGATTTAGCTAAGCTGAAAGAAGAGGGACTAACTCCTGAACTTGTCATAGAAATGAAGTCGCTTATGGGCGATAGTAGCGATAATATACCGGGCGTGGCAGGAGTAGGAGCAAAAACTGCACAAAAATTGCTAGAAGAATACAAAACATTAGACGGCGTTTATGAGAATATTGATAATATTAAAGGCACACTTCAGACTAAACTAATAGAGAATAAAGAATTGGCATATCTATCTAGAGAATTAGCGACAATAGATGTGAATGTTCCCTTTACTTATAGGCTTGAAGAGTATAAATTCAATTATCCATTAAACAATAATGCAAGGGTCGCACTTCAGGATTATGAATTATTCTCTTTGATAAAGAGATTGAAATTTGATGATAATGTTGATGATGAGCAAGTTTTTTCTGACTTAGAGCAAGTTAAGATTATTCAACATATAATTGATACTGTTGCCGATTTTGATAAATTATTAGCGACATGTCTCCAAGCCCAAAAGGTATCAATAAATGTTCGTAATCTAAATAAGATAAGTATTGCCTTTGACAAAGAGAACGAATATGAGGTTGAGTACGCAAATGATTTATTTGGTGAATTAAGCTATGATTATGTCATGAGCGGTATAAGAAAACTATTAGAAAACGAGAAAATTGCTAAAATTCTTTATGATGCTAAGACACTCATGCATAATTTTGGTTGTAAGATAGTTGGTGCTTATGATGATTTAATGGTTGCAACTTATCTAGTAAATGGCGGGAATGGGTATAAGACAGAAACTAGTATGCTAGAGAGATATAAATTAAATGTAGAAACTCCCGCAAGTAGTATGTTTTCATTAATTGATGAAATAATCAAATCGCTGGAAAAATGTGAATTGACTGATTTGTATCGTAGTATAGAATTGCCACTTATTGAGGTTTTATATGAAATGGAAAAAGTGGGAATTGAGGTCGACAATAAAGTATTACAAGAACTTACAGAGGAATATTCTACAAGGATTGAAAATGTCAAGAAATTAATATTCTCATACGTTGATGTTCCATTCAATATTAATTCGCCTATACAGCTCAAAGAAGTTCTATTTGAAAAACTCAATTTGCCAGAATTGAAGTTCAAGAAGAATAAGACAGGTTTTTCACTTAATGTTGATGTGTTGACAAAAATGAAAAATATGCACCCCATAATAGAGCTTATCTTAGAATATAGACAGTTGGCTAAAATATTTTCCACATATATAGAGGGCATAAAAACGCATATTGACTCAAAAGGTAGAGTTCATACTGAGTACAAGCAGACAATAACTGCAACAGGAAGATTGTCTTCAATTAAGCCCAATTTGCAGAACATTCCTATTCGAAATGCATCAACTAGGGTAGTGAGAAAGATGTTCACTGCAAGTCGTGGAAACACCTTAGTTACTGCAGATTATTCGCAAATAGAACTTAGATTGCTTGCTCATTTTAGTGGGGATGAGAAACTAATTACATCATATAATAATGGACTTGATATTCATTCTAAGACGGCAGCAGAAATATTTGGGGTAAAACTAGACAATGTAACCTCTAAAATGAGGAGAGAGGCAAAGGCAGTTAATTTTGGTATCATATACGGTATTAGCTCTTATGGACTATCGGAGAATACTAATATAACAAGAAAACAAGCTGATATGTATATTACCAAATATTTTGAGACTTATCCTAGTGTAAAGCTGTATATGGAGAATAATGTAAGTATTGCGAAAGCAGATAACCAGATAAGGACAATTACGAAAAGAATACGGCAAATCCCTGAAATTAAGTCGGCAAATCATAATGTTCGGAAATTTGGGGAGAGGATTGCAATGAATATGCCTTTGCAAGGAAGTTCTGCGGATATAATTAAGATAGCTATGCTTAATATATGGCAAGAGTTGAACAAAAGAAATCTTAAGTCAAAGCTAATATTGCAAATTCACGATGAATTAGTTATTGATACTTGTCCTTGCGAGATAGAAGAAGTAAAAAATATATTAGTAGATAAGATGGAAAATGCAGTCCACCTCAAAGTGCCACTGATTGCAGATGTGGGGATAGGAGATAATCTATATGAAACCAAATAGATTAGTAGCTATAGCGGGCGGTATAGGTAGTGGAAAAAGCACGGTATCAAGAATCCTTATAGCTCTTGGTGCTTATGTTATAGATACGGATGAAATAAATAGTTCACTTTTGAAAGATATGTATTATATAAAGAAAGTTGCAGAAGCATTCCCTAGTGTATATATTAATGGTGAGATAAACAAAAAAAAGCTCTCTGACATAGTGCTTTCTGATAATAATGAAATGGCTAAACTTAATAAAATGGCACATAGTTTAATTATGGCACTTGTCATAGAAGAGGCAAAGAATTCTAATAAGGATATAGTTTTTGTAGAAATACCCTTATTGATTGCTAGTAATATGGAAAGTGTATTTGACTACATATGGTATATTAAGTGTGAATACAATTACAGGATTGAAAGAGTAATGAAAAGAGATAATTTATCTATCGAAAGAGTACTACAACTAATGGAAATACAGAAAAATGAAGTAAAAGCATTAGACATTGCAGATACTGTTATAGTAAATGATATGGATGAAAAACACTTATGGACGCAAGTAGAAAATAATTATAATGAACTAAAACACATTATATAGTCATAAAGATATCTAATCTATCACATTATATATATGTGAAGAGGTTTAGGCTTATATTAATATTAATAATAATAGTTATAGTACTTCTAGTTATACTCTCGAGTACTATTTTTTATTTCAATTATTATATATATAAATTAGATTATTTGGATATTGCTGAAGAATATGCAACTTTCTATGATGTGGATATAGAATTAGTAATGGCAATAATAATGGTAGAAAGTTCATTTCAAAGCAAGACTTTATCTGCTGTAGGGGCGGTTGGCTTAATGCAAATTATGCCGAGTACCGCAAGCTATATTATGGAAGAGGATGTTATGCAAGAGCAATTATATGAGCCGAGATACAATATTCTGGTAGGCGTCAAATATCTAGCGTATTTATATGATAGATTTGAAGATACTGAGTGGGTGATAGTCGCATATAATGCAGGCGAGACAATTACAGCTAAATGGATAGATGAAAAAATATCTGCTAGTAATATTCCTTATAACGAGACAAAAAATTACCTACCCAAAGTGCTTAAAGCAATGAGTAGGTATGAAAAAATTTATGATTTGTAAGTTGTTATGATTTATATGTTATTGGCATATTTCTTTTATGTTCTGAAGCCATTTTCGCTTTTTCAATTTTCTCATTGTCTTTAGTTCCACCATTTCTAAGGTATTCATCAATAGCATTGTAGGTTATACCCATTTCAATTTCATCAGTTTGTCCGTCATATAAACCTGCTGAAGGTGCTTTGTCAATAATTTCTCTAGGGCATCTCATATATTCTAGCATAGCAAATATCTCTGTTACAGTAAAATCAGCTATAGGATTGAAATCACAAGCCCCATCTCCCCATTTAGTGAAATACCCCATTGTAGCTTCGGATAAGTTGCCTGTTCCTGCAACTAGATACCCAAATGATTGAGCATAGGCATAAAGTGTTATCATTCTAAGTCTTGGATTAATGTTTTTATATGCCATAGACACATAATCTTTAATAAATGGTTCAAGTAGATTTGTAAAGCTGATTTTAGGTTCGGTAAGATCAACTTCTATAGTATTAATGTTATATTTCTCTGCAATTAATAGCGCATGTTCCCTATCAATACTGTAGTTTCTCTTGCTTTCACAAGGCATAATTATGCCGGTTAGATTATCTGTAGCTTGTTTCGCCAATAATCCTACTAAAGTACTGTCTTTGCCGCCACTATTCCCATATACAATACCTTTTGTTCCAGTATCCAATAATAATTTTTTAATCCATTCAACTCTTTTTTCTATTTCTAATTTATAATTCATTATATTGCTCCTAATCATAGTATTGACAATACTAATTGTAATAATAATATAAAAAAATGGCATTTTATTTATTTCGAAACGCCATTGTTACTTAATTTGCTTATTTATTTCTCTTCCTCATCTGGTAGATTAATTTTGTGTATAGTGTTTGCCAAACGGAAGGACTGATACTTCTTAGGTATCATTCTGCTTATACTTGTTCTTCCTAATAGATAGTCAATATTTACTTTGTATAAATCTGCAAGTCTTATAACCATATCCAAAGGAACATTGATACGACCTGATTCGTAGTTCGAATAGGTGCTTTGATCAATTCCTAATTGTTTTGCAACTTGTCTTTGATACAAATCGTTATCCTCTCTTAGGTCTCTAATTCGTTTTATGTGCATAATACCTCGTTTGCCTATCAGTAGATAGTATATATATTTGTTGGTCTGGGTGAAGAGATTTGAACTCCCGGCCTCTTGAACCCCATTCAAGCGCGCTACCAAGCTGCGCTACACCCAGCTAATTTATCATTAATTATTATACTCCAATTATCATTTTCTAGCAAGTAAATTATACAAACTAAGCGTTATTTTCTGTAAGCTTTTTAATTAATATATTCCTTTCTGATAGACCTAGATATAAGAAATACTATTATTGTTGCTGTAAATGTTACACTACCTAAAATTATGGATAATATTTGACCTTTAGTTAAGCCTTTTTCTATTAAGTAATCGGTTTTGACATAGCCCGATACCCCATCATATTTGATTAGAGTAAATTCTTGTTCTCTATCAATTCCGCCATCAACAATTACTTTTGTCGCATCTTTTAATTTCATTAATTCATTTGAATTAGTGTCTGGTTGTGCATATAATGATATTTTTTCGCCAAGAGTAGGAGCTTTAATAATAGCATTTATCGTGTCGGATATTACTTGTGGTATATCTGTTGGTATAATCTCTGTTCTCAGTACATAACCAGTTATAGTGCCATATTGAACTTTGTACCAAATCCATGCCTGTTCATTTGATAACTCTGCTACATTGTCTACTACTTCAAAAGTTACTCCTCTAGGAATTGCTGCTCCTATAATGGG
>CAZKXV010000099.1:0-5610 GCA_964556835.1 uncultured Clostridia bacterium | reverse complement strand
TATTGAACTCTTTCAATTAAGCGAGACTGTTTATGCTTCAAGTGGTGGTGCATTTGATGTATCATGTTATCCATTAGTTGAACTATGGGGCTTTGATACTGCTAGTTCATATATAGAAAATATAAGAGAAGAAATCCCTGTTTTACATGATATATGGATGGAGAGTATAAATGTAGGATTAGATAAATTTGTATTAGACCGTGAGAACAATACTATTACTAAGACTATTACGGAAGCAAAACTTGGCTTTGGCGGAATTGCAAAAGGTTATGTTGTAAGCAGAGCTATGACTATAGCAGAAGAATATGGTGTAACTGATGCAATAATTAATGTGGGTGGAAATGTTGGAAGAATTGGTATCGATATAATAGTGGGGGTAAATAATCCAAGACCTACTACGAGTGTGGCATTCGCTTCTTTTGCTATGAAAGATGGGGAAACCATATCTACTTCGGGCGATTATAACAGGTATTTCATTTATGAAGATGATAGGTATTCTCATATTATAAACCCCATTTCTGGCTATCCAGTATATACAAGCCCTTATGAAAATGAGGATGTGAAAATAATATCAGTTACAGTTATTTCGGATGAAGGCGGACTTGCAGACGCATATTCTACAGCAATCTTTGTCAAAGGTGTAACGGAGGGACTAGCATTTGCCGAGAGCAAAGGGGTAAAGTATCTTATAATAATGGATAATAATACCTACTATCTTTCTTCTGAATTAGAAATAGACTTGTTGGAAGCTAACTATTCTTTAGCAACATTAGATGAATAAAGTTGAATCGATAAAGAATAACAAATTTTTTGTAAAATGGGATATTGTAGTATATCTTATAGTCTTAGCTGTAGCTATTGTTGCCGTTGTAATTGCTCTAAAACCATCTGGCGAAACTGTAGAGGTTAGAGTAGAGGGGGAACTAATATATTCAGGTAGTTTATCAGTTGATAAAGAAATAGAAATAGATGGGGTGGGCAAGGTAATAATTTATAATAATTCCGTTTGCATAATAGAAAGCACTTGTACAGAACACTTATGTGAAGCACAAGGATACATATCAAGAGCGGGCGAGAGAATAATCTGTCTGCCTAATAAATTAGTAATTAGTATTTCGGGCGAAAGCGAGTTCGATGTTATGGTGTAATATGAATAGTCGACGAATAACTATTATTTCTATACTTACTGGTATGGCGTTAGTCATTTCATTATTTGAGAGCCTAATGCCACCTATTCTTCCGATGTTGCCTTTTGCGAAAATTGGATTATCTCAGATTATTATTCTTATAGCATTAGTGCTATTGGGGACAAGAGATGCCCTGATTATTTTTGCTATTAGAACTATATTTATGGGGATATTTATAGGTAATATTTCTATTCTAATGTATGCTATTCCCGCAGGATTAGTAAGTATAGCATTTATGTGGGTTACGCTTACTTCAGGGAAGTTATCAATTATTGCAATTAGTGCTTGTAGTGCTAGCTTGCATAACTTAGTTCAATTAATTATGGCTAGCTTTATAATGGAATCGGGTGCTGTCTTTGCATATCTGCCATACTTGATGACATTTGGTGCGATAGCTGGGAGCATTACAGGATTTATAAGTTACTTAGTGATAACTAAATTGCCTATCTCTCTTATTACTAGTTTAGAGGGGAATAAATATAAATAGGAGATATATTATTATGGAATGTAAGAAAGAAAGAAACTTAGAAAACTGTAATTGCACTTATGATTGTTCTAGAAAAGGGGTATGCTGCGACTGTGTATTATATCATAGAAAAAACAATCAAATTCCCGCCTGCTTCTTCTCTCTGAAAGGCGAAGCTACATATGATAGAAGTATTGAGGCTCTGATTAAGGATATAGAATCTAAGAGATAATTATAAGATTAGAAAAATCAATATAGCAAACAAGGCGTACTGTAATTAGCACGCCTTGTTTTATAAAATTAGTATTAATTATAATTTTTTAGCTAAGTCTTTGATATATTGTGCTATTTTATCTTTCATTTCGGGCTTGCGTAAAGCATATTCAATTGTAGCTTCAACATAACCACATTTGTCGCCAATATCATAACGTTTTCCTTCGTAAGTGTATGCGTATGCACCATATTCGTTAGCTATTATCTGTATGGCATCTGTTAATCCAATTTCTCCATTCGCACTTGGTTCAGTTCTATCAATTGCACTAAAAATGTCAGGAGTTAGTATAAATCTTCCTATGCAAGCGAGATTTGAGGGCGCTTTGCCTTGTGGTTTCTCTATAAGTGTCTTGATTAGTGCAAATCTGCCTTTGACTGATGCGGGGGATATTATTCCGTATTTATGAGTTTCACTATCAGGTACTTCTTTGACCGCCATAATTGTGCTGTTGGTCTTTTCGTGAGCTTTAATCAATTGTGCTAGGCAAGGATTTTCGGGGTTATACATAAGGTCATCGCCGAACATTACAGCAAAAGGTTCATTGCCTACAAATGCTTTTGCCGGAAGTAGTGCATTGCCACTGCCTTTCATTTCTTTCTGTCGTATATAATATATATTAGCCATATTAGAGACTTCTTCTAGCTTATTTAAGAGGTCATTCTTATTATTGTTTTTGAGTGTATGCTCTAATTCAAATGATTTATCGAAATGGTCTTCTATGGCTTTTTTGTTGCGACCTAAAATTATTAAAATATCTGTTATCCCACTTGCTACAGCTTCTTCTACTATGTATTGCAATGTTGGCGTATCAACTATAGGAAACATTTCTTTAGGCAATGCTTTGGAAGCGGGAAGAAATCTAGTCCCGAAACCTGCGGCAGGGATGATGGCTTTAGTTACTTTACTCATTTTGATATATTACTCCCTTTTCTATATTTCTAATTTATTATATTACAAATTATGGTAAAATGCAATACCTTAGCTATAATTAATTTAGAACAAATGTTCTATATGTGTTGCAACGCAAACCTTATTTGTGTTAGAATAGAACAAATGTTCGAATTAAATCTTAATAAATACTATAGGTTTAGGTATGCTAATACTATGGAACCGAGAACAATTCTGCATTGTGATTGTAATAATTTCTATGCCTCTGTTGAAATATGTAAAAATCCCGAACTGAAGGGTAAACCCATTGCTGTATGTGGAAATGCTGAAAAGAGGCATGGGATAGTTCTGGCTAAGAGTTATCCTGCAAAAGATTTAGGTGTAAAAACAGGTGATGTGATATGGGAAGCAAAGAAGAAATGCCCTAATCTCATAGTACTAGGTGCTGATTATAAAGCATATATGAAGTACAGTGAAGCTGTATTTGAGATATTTACGAGGTTCACTGATAGGGTCGAGCCATTTGGGCTTGATGAATGTTGGTTAGATGTGACAGCGTCTATCAAACTTCTAGGTTCAGGAGAAGTAATAGCTGATACATTAAGAGAAATAGTTAATAGTGAGTTAGGGCTTACTATTTCGGTGGGAGTATCTTTTACTAAAATATTTGCAAAACTTGGAAGTGACTTGAAGAAGCCCGATGCTACTACTATTATTACTAGAAAGAACTTTCGTACAAAAATATGGAATTTAGATGTAGGGGATTTGCTAATGGTGGGTAGGAGAACGAAAGTAACACTCAATAAATGTAATATATATACTATTGGTGACCTTGCAAAAGCTGATTTGAAATTTATTAAGGCGAAACTTGGAATTGTAGGTATTCAGTTGGTGCAAAGTGCGAATGGAATAGAAAACTCGGAAGTGCATTATTATTATGAACGACCAATCCCGAAAAGTATAGGACACGGCACAACAACACCAAGGGACATAAAGTGTATAGAAGAACTGCGTTCTGTAGTATATTCTCTTTCTGACCAAGTTGCCAAAAGATTAAGGCTTAATAATTTTCTGGCAAAAGGCGTTTCCTTATCAGCTAGAACAAATGAGCTTGAAAGCAAAGGTAGGCAAGCACATTTTCTTGAGCCAACTAATAGCGGGAAAGACATAGCTAAAGCAGCATTAGATTTATTCGAAAGGGAATTTGATTTAACTGTGCCATTAAGAAAGGTACAGGTATCAGCATTTGCATTAGTTCTAATAGAAGATGATATGCAGTATAGTTTTTTTGATGAAGAAATAAAAGCAGGAAGATTACTAGATACTTGCATAGATAGTCTGAATATTAGATATGGGCATAATACAGTTAAGAGAGGCATAATTATGTTAAATAATGATATGGCAGATATATTTAGCGATATTGATTTTACACCATTTAAGAGATGATAGAGGAGCTTGAGGTATTTCTTGTTGTATGGGAAATTATAATAAAAGATATAAATTCAATAAATAATAAATATTTTGGCATAAACTATTGACAATGTAATATTGATATATTATAATAAATCTAAAGTCAAAGATAGTCTAAGTCTATTATATAAATAGCGCTGCTATCTCTCATATTTCATAATAGTATTGAGTAAATGGGTATACAGTAGGAAAAGACAAGCTTACAAATATATCAAATGTATTGTACTAAGCAATAAAAAGCGATATGAAAAGAGACGGTTAAGTATATGAATTATAAGGCAAATAATTAGTCATATGAAAATAAAAAACTATATTATTAACAAAAGCATTAGTTTTACTGAAATAGGATATAGGAGAAGTATCTTGTAATAATAAAGATAATTAGCAAGTAGATTGAGCTAGATAATGATTTAAGCATTATGTGGTTAAGAATATAAGTCGAAATAATAAGCAATTCTCTGATATAGATACTAATATTGGGATTATTTTGACAATAATATATAAAGGAATAGGCAAATGGCTAATTTAAGTGACATAATTGAACAATTTATTTTGTCTGCATTAGACTATAATGAAAGTGTAGAGATTGGACGTAATGATTTGGCTGACCATTTTTCTGTTGCGCCTAGTCAGATTAATTATGTGCTAAGCACTAGATTCACTAATGATAGGGGCTTTGATGTAACTAGCAAAAGAGGCGGTGGTGGTTCAATTACAATAGCCAAGCTTAGTGATAATTGTCTTGAATATATAGATATTCTGATGCAAGAGAGGCAATCTATATCTTATAAGGCGGGCGTGCAATTGCTTGAACGCTTGCAAAGGCGAAATATAATTACTCAAAGCGAGCTTGCAATTATACAAGTTGTTATTTCAGATAAAGCGTTAAAAAATCCATTTCAATTATCGGATAGGATTAGGTTGCAAGTATTAAGAGAAATACTGATTAAACTTATCAATAAGGCATAGAAGGAGAATAGAAGTTATGAATATAATGTCTAAAGGTTTCAAAGATATATATAAGTGTGCTGCACAAATGGCAAAGAGAACTGTCGGCATATTGGGTACTGAACACCTATTATATGGGTTGTTGTATATGAGCAGCACTAATGATAGTTCCCCTGCAATGAGGACTTTCAGGGATTATACTGGTATGACTGCAAGGGATGTTGAGCGTTTTCTAAGAGCTGATGGGCTGGTGCATTCGCAGGTACTTGTAACAAAGAATACGGATACTGTAATTGCCAATGCCTCAAGGTTAGCGAACGGAGCAGGTAGTAATATCGTAGGTGTAGAGCATCTGATAGTTGCCTTACTTGTGCAAC
>CAZKXV010000098.1:0-5689 GCA_964556835.1 uncultured Clostridia bacterium | reverse complement strand
ACGTTATAATTTAAGAAATTATATGAAGAAAAATAAAAAAATTATTGTGGTTAGATATACTTCTTCCAATTTAGAAAAATTTATTCAAAATGGATATGGAGCAAGTATTAGCAAAATTCTCGAAGACTATAGTAATCATAAAGAAGAAGTATAAGGATGATGTGAATTATGAAAAAAGAATACAAGGAAATATTTCCTGCAATTAGAGTAGGAAATTCTACAAATAATTTAGCGGGCAGAATAGCATTTCTAAGTGTGGCTTTTTTTGCATTATTACTATTATCTTTTATACTATTTTACTATATGAAGACAAAATGAAAATACTTAGTTATTCTTTGTGTGGTGCAGGAGCTGGGTTTTTATTTGCAATATTATCATATTTTATAGAATTATCACTAATTGAGATATATATTTTTATCGATAAAGAAGGAATATCAAAAGGAAGCAAATACGGAAAGAAAGCACTGTTTATCAGTTGGGATGATATAGAAATGATTAAGACAAAGGAAATTTGTTTAACAGAGAATTGGAGCGCAAAAGTTGTTCGCTTTGTTAAGTATGGTCTCTTATTGTATAGAAAGAAAGAAGAAAAAATAAAAGTCATATGCATCTCCTCAAAACATATTCGCTTAATTGATACAAATGATTGCAAATCAATATTTAATTCCAAGTCTTCTATAGTTTTAAGGTACACTGAAGAAAGATTAGCATTATTAAAAAGATACTTACCCAATACATAAGACAGGGGACAGTTTGGAAGACAAGGGGACGGTTTGAAGTACTACCAAAGACAAGGGCCAAAGACAAGGGGACGGTTCATCTGTCTTGACAAAAATAGAAAAATATGATATTATAAGATTATGCCTAGACAAGAGAGAAAAATAAGTAAAACAGGGATTTATCATATTATGTTGAGAGGAATAAACCAGCAACTAATATTTGAAGATGAAGAAGATAATATAAAATTTCTTGATGTTCTACAAGAATGTAAAACAATTAGTAAATTTAAACTTTATGCATACTGCTTAATGGGCAGCACTTTAGCTTCTGAACACCTCACATCTCATTAATTCTAAGCTTTAAGCACTTTTTTGAAGTGTATCAAATTTGGGGTAATAATGATGGAAGAGGTAGCCATATCCATAGGTGATGTGCTTATACCAATGATGAGAGAGCTTATGGAAAAGCAAATTATGCCACTGATTCAAAGGTTTCAAGGGTTATCGTCTGTGTCAAAAGCAACTGCAATAAAAATAGCAATGATAGCAGCGGCGATAGGGCCGTTGTTTTTAATATTATCGAAGGTCTTTAAGTTATTCAGCATAGGCGCAAAGCTATTAGCACTCTTAGCATCACCCGTTGGATTAATAGTTATAGCTATTGGTGTATTAATATTTGCGCTGTATAGCTTATTTAAGACTAATGATAAATTTAGAGCTAAAGTATTATATATATGGAATGCTATAATGCAAGGTATATCTAAGGCAATAAGTTTCATTGTAGAATGGTGGAACATCAAAGGCAGAGAGTTATATAATAAAACGGCAGTAGTCTTTACAATGATATGGAGCATAATAGTCCAAGTTTTAGATCAGATTGTAGCGAGTGTAATAGTTTTCTTTGGTTATTTGTCGCCTATATGGGAGCAGATAAAAGCACTATTTATATCATTATGGGATGTGTTCTCAGAATTATGGTTATTACTTGAACCGTTATTTAAAGCATTAGGTGTAGTCGTTGTTACTATGTATGGAATATGGATAGGAAAGATTAACGGCATTATTCAGGCAATGGGTTCGTTTATAAAAGCAATACTAAATGCTGTTCAAATCATTATAGATATAGTAGGTGTAATAGTATCATTATTGAAAGGTGATTTAAGCGGAGCAATGGAGCACATTGAAAGTATCGGCGAGAATACGAGAGAGTTCTTCCTTAATATGTTTCAAGCAATACTTAATTATTGTAAAGGCTTTATAGATGGTTTCTTAGGTTTTTTTAATAGCTTAGGTATTGACCTTGAAGGTATCATTAGAGATATATCAGACAGTATTAGCAATTGGTTTGCTAATATAGGAAAGAGTATCACTAACACAGCAGTTAATATTTGGAAAGCTATTACTGGCACAATCAATGGTATAGGTGACTACTTCAAAGGACTTTTTAATGATGCATTTGACTGGGGCAAGAATCTAATCTTATGTATTGTAGACGGAATCAATTCAGCAATAGAATGGGTAGGCGATAGCATTAAGAATGTTGGGCAGAAAATAAAGGATTATTTAGGTTTTAGCTCGCCTACAAAAGAAGGTCCAGGCAAAGATGCTGACAAATGGATGCCTAATATGATGGGTATGTTCTCTGAGGGAATAAGGCAAGGACTACCGGACATAGAAGGCGCAGTAGATCTTACGTCAAATACCTTAGGCGGAGTAAACGGATTAAGTTCAAGCTTATCGCAAAGAGATGACAGCAATCTTATAAACGGTATTATGAGTTCCTTGACTCTTTTAGGTGGTAACCAAAAAAGCAACAATGAGCCTGTAGAGTTATCTATAGACGGACAAGTTTTTGCAAGACTTATAATGCCGAGTCTTACCAAAGAATTCAAGAGAAACGGCATTTTGTTGGAGAGCGTATGATATTATTTAAGATTAACTCAAAGGTTTTAAGCCGTAACCCTACTAGCATAGAGCAAGGCAAATTTAAGTTAAAGCAATGTGATAGAACAATAAACGGTACAATGGTAATGGATATAATAGCCATTAAAAACAAAATAACATTGAAATGGGACTATATGTCAGATGGTGATTTAAGAAAGCTGCTTGCCGAGATTGAGCAGGTATCTTTTCCTACAATAGAGTTTACGGACCCGAAATCATCTAATCCAAACACATTGCTAGCAATCATAGCCGACATAAGCGATATAGATTACAAACCGCACTATGATGGTAAGAGCGAGTCAATTATTTGGAAGGATGTGAAAGTTGAGTTTGTTGAGAGATAAATATAGATATTCGTTTTATTTTATGGTATTATATATTTAATTTAAGAGGTATATATGAGTAACATAAAATTATTTGACGGCAAAGAAATAAGAACCCATTGGGATGAAGAAAAGCAAGAATGGCACTTTTCTGTTGTTGATGTGGTTGGGGTGCTAAGCGAAAGCACAGATCCAAGAAACTATTGGAAAGTTCTTAAAAACAGATTAAAAGCAGAAGGAAGCGAACTGGTTACAAATTGTAACCGTTTGAAATTGCTTGCAAAAGATGGAAAAATGCGTGAGACTGATGTGTTAGACACCAAAGGCATACTTAGGCTTGTGCAGTCAATTCCTAGCCCTAACGCAGAGCCTTTTAAGATGTGGCTTGCGGAAGTGGGCGACGACAGATTGAATGAGACAGCAGACCCCGAGCTTGCTATTGATAGAGCCTTGAAAACATATCTGAAGAAAGGCTATTCCCGTGAATGGATTAATCAAAGGTTAATGAGCGTTGAAGTAAGAAAAGAGTTAACCGATGAATGGGAGGATAGTGGAATATCTACGGATAAGGAGTATGCAATATTGACTAATGAGATTACCAAAGCCTGGTCTGGAAAAACAGTTAATCAATACAAATCGCATAAAGGTCTAAAAAAAGATAGTTTGCGAGATAATATGACCAATCTTGAAATAGTACTTAATATGCTAGCAGAGGCTACAACAACAGAAATATCAAAAAAAGAACAACCAGCGGGTTTTGAAGAAAGCTTAAAGGTTGCAAGAGAAGGCGGGAGTATTGCAGGCAATGCGAGAAAGGATATTGAGAAAAGGGTTGGAAAAAGCGTTGTATCTTCTCGTAATGCCAAATCGCCTAAAGAGTTGGACATTACAGTTGAGAGCTTGATGATAGAGAAAGAGAAAAAATAGATATAATAAATATTTGAAGCGAGGTTTCTGGCAAGAAGGCGGTAATCAGAGCAAGTGATCTTGTTAAAAGAGGTGCGGATACTATAGTCTTTGCTTCTTGTATACAAAGAGGTAATCCTATTAATTATCCTTGCTCTTTTGCTAAGAAAATGAAAGAGCTAATTCAAAATGATTTACCCGATAATATTAAATACATAGACTTTACTCATTAACAGTTTAGCAAATCTTTTTAAGTACTTATCGAACGGTAAGTTCTTTTTTATTGCTATGAAAGGAGGAAATATGCAATACAATGACAATCCACGAAAAGTTTATGGCAAGGTAAAGATAATATATAGCGATACTGATATTAGCAATATATTAAATGTAGGCACCTCAGGGAACGGAAGCATATCGGAGCCGGAACAAGTGTATAAGGGATTTATATCACCAACCATTAAGGCATGCACGATGGATGGCAACGCAACTATGGGCAGTGGCTTTCAGATGAATGACACGGGATTAATAAGCGGATGGTGGGGTGCTATGCATAGTAACGATATTGGTGAATTTATAACAGCACCTTATTTATCATTAACCTTTATAGCAAGGTTAATTGTTAGTTGGACAATCATCGGTGATGATAAACTTAATCAATACCCTGTAGAATTTGATGTAATAGCATATTGTGAAGATATAGTGGTAAATATTAAAGAGATAAGGGGAAACAATCAGGTATCAAAAACCTTATGGTATGAGGAACCTTTATCTAATATTACTAAAATGGAACTGATTATTTATAAATGGAATATTGCTAATGCAAAAGTAAAGATACTGCAATTCTTTGATATCTTAGAAGAAGAGTACGGAGCTGATGATATAAAAGAATTTGAGGTATTGGAAGAGTTATGTGCTGAAGGTCAGAATTATTCTATCAATAGTGATTCCGCATCATTCACTATATATAACAGAGCAAGAAAATTTGACAAAGGCTATCTAAAGTCACTCTTACTTATAGGCAGAAAGGTTATTCCATACATAGGTATAGAGAAAG
Source organism: uncultured Clostridia bacterium (assembly GCA_964556835.1). Classification (GTDB taxonomy): domain Bacteria; phylum Bacillota; class Clostridia; order Christensenellales; family CAZKXV01; genus CAZKXV01. Next base: position 743 of record CAZKXV010000098.1, on the reverse strand, counting down.
AGCATGGTATTGAGTATACAAAACTCGGTACTTTTTATTCAGAAGAATGGCGTGTGCCACAAAGTGACCAATGGATAAAGGTAACGTGTATTGACAAGATTATGAAATTACAGGATATAACCTATATAGGCTACCCATATACAATCGATGCAACCTTATATGAGATAGCACAGGATATCATAGAAAAGGCTGGATTTGATGCTAATGAATATTACATTGATGAAGAACTGAATAATGATATCGTATACAATTGTTTTATTCAAAAATGCAGTTGTTGGGAGGCGCTGCAAAAAATCTGTTATGGTGGACTATGCAATGCCTTTATAGACAGAGATGATGTATTGAGAATAACAAAGAATAAGGTCAATGCCACAGATATATCAATAGAGGCAGATAGCATATTAAGTTATGACAGAAAGACTACTCTTACTAATTTTTCTAACTTTATTGAAGTATCGTATATTGAAACGATAGTAACTGATAATTACATAACAGCATATGAGCAACTAATAGGTATTGATCCAGAAAGCATTATTACATTAAATATAGATTATATTACATATATAGCAGATGCATTTTTGTCATTTACGCCAAGTACAGGCATTGAATTAGTAGAAATTAAAAGCGGTATTAATGCCGCCATAATAGTTTTAAGAAATAACAATGCAACTTATGTTACAACTACACTATGAAGTGCTCCCCATTTAGTGGACAAGTTGATTTATCATTGAAAAAGAAACAGC
>CAZKXV010000097.1:0-5706 GCA_964556835.1 uncultured Clostridia bacterium | reverse complement strand
TTAGACAAAAATATTATCAAACTCTAAGAATAGAAATGAAAAATAATACTTTACACATATATATTTATATGATATACTTATTGCATATATAGGAGGATATTGTATATGAAACTCTATTTGAAACAAAAAGTATTTGCTATAGGTGATAAATATAAGTTTAAAAATGCTGCAGGAGAGGTGGTATTTGAAGGCAAGAAAGGAGCTTTATCACTAACTAAGATGGAACTTACAGATGATAAAGGCGAGGAATTATGTAGGATAAAGAGGAAACTTATCGCACTATTTCCTGAGTATAAGATATATAAAGAGGAACAAGAGGTTATTAAGATTAAGAAAAAGTTTAGTTTAATTCGTCCTAAGTTTGTTCTTACAGATGCTGAGGGTTTTGAGTATAAAATGGATGGTAACTGGTATGAAATGTCTTTCCAACTTGAGTTTAAGGATGCATTCGTAGGAAGTATCAGAAAGAAATTTATTGCTATAGGAGATTCTTATGAACTAAATATTTCTGATGATTTCCCAGCTGATGTTTTCTGCTGTATAGCCCTTGTTATTGATAATTGTCTACATAATGGCAATAATAATAAACGTGGTGATTAATTTATAGTTCATATTTATAAGGCAGATATTCTTATCTGCCTTTTTATGTGTTAATATAACAGAATAGAGGTGAATAAATGAAAATTTCCAAAATTGCTTTTCGTGCAATTGATATATTCGGTGACTTTTCACAGAATTACAAAAAATATAGAAATGTAAAATCTGAAAAAGATATTATATATCTTGAGGGTTTTGATAGAGGAAAGTTAGATATAATATATAAGCCAGAGTTTGAAGGCAAAAGACCTGTATACATAAATTTTCACGGTGGCGGATACATTGCCGGTGGCAAAAATCATAGAAGAAGTTATTGCAGTTATCAAGCGGATGAAAATGGTTTCTTTGTAGTGAATGCAAATTATGGGTTAGCACCAGATTACAGATTTCCAGAATTTCTGCTACACCCTATACTCGTTATTAATTGGGTATATGATAATGCGGATAAATACAATCTTGATTTAGATAATATTTTTGTAGGTGGAGACAGTTCGGGTGGTTATATGGCTTGTTTCTTGGGCGCATATAGCACATGCCCAGAATTCCAAGCGGATATGAATTTGCCTCACGTTAATGCTAAGATTAAAGCACTGTTATTAATATGTGGTTCATATGATATGACTACTTTGTTGACTTCTAAACTATTCTTGAAAATTCCTGCAGAAATGGGGGAAACTATCACGGGAGTACCGAAGAAGCAATTACACGGTAATGCAGATGGTTTCAATGAATTTGAGAATTCTGCGGGGTTAAATCTACTAAAATATATCACAAAGGATTTCCCGCCAACATTTTTTTCTCATTCTACTAAGGACTTCCTGGTTCCTAAGCAAGGTGAAGTTATAGCAGAAATTTTCAAAGAAAAAGGTGTTAATGTAGTTGAACATAAGGCTACTCGTATAATTGACTTGCATTGCTACCCTTTATTTAGATTCCTTAAATCTTCAAAACAAGCACTCATAATGCAAAAAGATTTTATAATAAATATAATGAAATAATGATTTCATTGATAAAATATTTCAAATATTACGAAAAATATAGTATTTTTTTGCTCATTATATGCTAGGATAAGCTAAAATATTGTCTTGTTTATTTGTTTTTATCTTGATAAATTAATTTCTCTGTGCTATAATGTATTGTGTATCATACTGAATAGGAGTTTTCTATGGATATATTAGTGGCTTATGCTGGAAGAGCTGGGACAACTAGAAAATGTGTTGAATATATTAAAATGATATCTGGAGATAATGTGGTTCTTTATGACACCATTAAGGGTTTGGGTATTGAAATAAGTCCTTTTGATACCATCATTATTGGTGGTTCTATTAGAATGAGTACAATTGACCCATCTTTAAAGAATTTTATCCAATCTAATAATTTTGATGGATTTAAGTTAGGTATATTTGTTGTTTGTGGAGCTGTTGATAAAGCAGAAAGAATGTTAGAAGATAATTTTGGTGATTTGTATGATACGGCACATATAAAATCCTGTTTTGGTGGTGAATTATCTATAACAAAAGGCACAAATTTCCTAGAAAGACAAGTATACAAGAAAGCAATTAAAGCATGTAAGAAGAAAGATATACCTCTGCCAGAGATTAGGTATAGTGTAATTAAGAAGTTTTTGGAGTCTTTAGTTGGCGGTTTGTATGAAGATTCTAACGAAAACAGCATCGATATCGCATTAGACTAGAGATAATAATTGAGCAAATATATTGCAACGGGTTGGTTATATTACCAGCCTTTGTTATATAAGAAGTTTTATACTAAAGTAGCAAAATTATATACTAGATTGCTATGGAAAGGTAGAGTATAAGGAAAGAGGGCAAAAAAATGAAAATAGTTAAAATAATTATTATTGTTCTACTAATACCGTTTTGCTTAGCATTATTGTTTGGTGGTTATGTGGTTGGAGAGAGAGTCATTTGGTTTAAGAAAGATGCAAAAGCACAATTAGCTAGAATGGATGAATTAAGGGCTGTATATTCTAGCGAAGATTATGAGGGCATAAATGAAGAAGATTTTATGGATTTTACTTATGCTCAATATGGCTCATATAATATTAGTGAAATAGCTTGTATTAATACTCATAATAGTTATAAATATAAACCACTTGGAGGTATTAATAACTTTTTGAATGAAAAGTTGCTAACAAAATTATCTTTGACAGAATCTAGTAAATCTGCTTATTATCACGAAACACTAACAGATCAATTGAATATTGGTATAAGAGGTTTGGAAATTGATGTTAATGCAAGAAAATCTGGGGATGATATTGTATTTAATACTTTTCATACTTTGCTTGATAGCAGAACATGTGCTTTGAGTTTCGACCTTGCGCTTGAAGAGCTTAAGCTTTGGTCAGACGCAAATCCTGAACATATACCTATCACAGTGCTTATAGAAGTGAAAGAGTTAGCGATAACACCATTATTAGGTAATTCTTTAGAGGTGATAAATGCACTTGATGATACCATAGGTGAAATTCTTGGCGATAAGGTGCTAACTCCAAGCGAGATTATGGGTACTCATTCAACTTTTGGAGCGATGCGTGGAGTTAATGATTGGATTAGATTAGATGAGGCAAAGGGTCAAATTATGGTCGTTCTTCATAAATCTGATATGACATATGCATATGTTAACCAAGATACTTCTATGGATACATTTAATATGGTTCCAAGTTTCTACTATGATGACTTAGAAGAGTATTCGGATTTTGCTAGTGTTCTTCTTATGAATGACCCTGATGATGACCGAATTCCTACAGCAATTGCAGCAAATTGTATTGTTCGCTCTAGAGCTGATACTTATCCTTTGCCAAGTGAAGACTATATGAAAGTCGATGGACTAGTTGCACAAGGGGTTAATATGATAACTACAGATTATCCGGTAAGGACTGTAGAGAGGGTGTCAGGAGAATATGTAGCCCAGTTAGATACAGAAGGGCATACAATCATATTTGTTGGATAATAGGGATATCTTTATTCTATATAACAATAAATAATCTATAGGTAATTTCAATTCAAGAAATAATTCTATATATAATATAAGAAGTAAGGGCAAATAAATTGCCCTTACTTTATAGTATTATATATTTAATATTAAAACAGTGTGATTAGGTAATACTATCTTTCTTTTCCTAAGAAAAACAGACCTAAGGTTCCTGGTCCGGCATGAGAACCCGTAACTAAATCTAAATAGTTTATAATCACTTCTTTTACTTTGAAAGTCTCTAGAATCATACTTTTCAATATTTCGGCATCTTCTATGCAATCAGCATGTACGATAAAAACAGTTTGTTCTTCAGTAGGTAAGGTTTTCTCGACCATTGCATCATAAAGAGCAGTTATTGTCTTCTTTATGCCTTTAACCTTACGAATAGGCACTAGAGTACCTTCATTAGGCATATAAAGAATTGGTTTTATTCCTACTATAGTACCTAATAAAGCTGATGTAGCAGGAATTCTGCCACCTCTCCTCAGATATACTAATTTGTCTACTCTAAAATAATGGCAAACATTGAATTTGGTGTCTTCTACCCATTGTGCAACATCCTCAATAGATTCTCCAGCTTGAGCTTTCTGTGCCGCATTGTATACGAGTAATCCTAATCCTAACGATGCTGATTTCGAGTCTATTATTATAATCTTGCGTTTATGATATTGAGGTCTTAAAGCATTAATTATACTCATTGCACCATCGTATGTCCCACTTAATGCAGAAGAAAAACAAATATATAAGATGTCTTTGCCTTCTTTTAGAACTCTTTCAAATGCCTCCGTGCATAGCAGGGGATTGGGTTGCGAAGTGGTCATAACTTTTCCTTCTCTAAGCATATCATAATACTTCTGATATTCGGTTTTCTGACCTTTAGTGTAACCCACATAATCAACTTCCTCTACCATATAACTTAGTGAGAAAATGTTGATTGAATACTTATCAATTATTTCATCTGTAAGACTCGATACCGAATCCGTGAAAATTTCATATTTATTATTATTCATAAACGGTATTATATCATTTCTTTTCTATCATACCAAAAGAATATCCTATAAATGTTAATCTTTTGAAGAAATTAAACAAAATATCAAATACTTTTCTTTTTATACTTATTTTCTATTATTACTTATAAAGTATAAAAAATACAACATATAAAACATCAAAACAAATATAATGCTAAGTGTAATTGTTGTATTGAAAGGGAAAAGCTATTAACATAATTAAAATTATGTTTAACGCTCGCTACCTAAGAAAAACAGAGCTAAAGTTCCGGGACCTGAATGGGAGCCAGTTATCGTATCCAGATAATTTATTATTATTTCTTTTACTTTGAAAGTCTCTAGAATCTTATTCTTTAATAATTCCGCATCTTCTATGCAATCTCCGTGTACTATGAATATAGACTGATTTTCAGTAGGCAATGCTTTTTCAACCATTGCATCATAGAGAGCAGTAATAGTTTTCTTAGTACCTTTGACTTTGCGAAGTGGCACTAAAGCTCCAGATATTGGAATGTTTAGGATAGGCTTTATGCCCATAATAGTACCGACAACTGCACTAGTTGCGGGTATTTTTCCACCTCTTTTTAGAAACATCAGGTCATCAACTCTAAAATAATGGCATATTTTCTCTTTGTTATCTTCTACCCACTGGGCAACAGTTTTCATACTTTCACCTGCTTTTGCCTTCTGTACAGCGTAGTATACTAATAATCCTAAGCCCATTGACGCTGATCTTGAATCAATAATGATAATCTTGCGTCTTGGATATTTGCTTTTAAGTGAATTGATAACAGTCTTTCCCACATTATAAGAACCGCTAAGTGCGGAGGAAAAGGATATATATAATATGTCTTTCCCCTTTTCTAATAATGGCTCAAATGCTTCAATATATGTATTTGGATTTAGTTGTGAAGTTGTGATGATTTTACCCTCTCTTAACATATTATAGAAAGCCTTATAATCTGTTTTCTCGCCTTTTGTATATCCTTCATAAACAACATCTTCTATAGTGTATGGAAAAGAAAATATGTTAATTGAATACTGTTCAATTATCTCATCTGTTAAATTAGACACGGAATCTGTAAAAATTTCATACTTCATAATCTTA
>CAZKXV010000096.1:0-5730 GCA_964556835.1 uncultured Clostridia bacterium | reverse complement strand
AACAGCCGAAGAACTAGTTGGTGCATCAGTAGCAGCAATAGTTGGGCAAATAATAACAGGTTTAGCAGCTGAACCAACACATTTCGCAGTATCGATAGCTTTTCCTCCACCAAGACCAATTATAATATCACAAGACTTGTCTTTCGCAATATCTTTAAGTCTTGCAACTTCTTGTCTTGAACATTCGCCATTGAAATCAACTTTGACAAAGTTTACACCGTATTTCTCAACAGTTGCATCTAATTGTTTCTGTACTCTAGCAGAGTCATCTTTGTGAGCTATTAATAGAGCTGACTTACCATATTGTAACATATAGCAACCTAAGTCATATAAAGCTCCCTCGCTTTGAACATATTTTGTTGGTGAAATTAACGCTTTTCTCATAATAAATCTCCTTTTAAATAAAATTATATTTTAATTATAATACTATTTTACAATAATTACAAGGAATAATATTGCACAATAATATAATATTTTTGTGGTAAAATATTGTTTTATTATTAATTTTTCGAATAAAAGTAACAAAAAATATAGACTTATCAGTTAAATAAGTCTATACAAATATTGTTAAATAAAATCTTTTTTTGGATATTTATGAGCTTTTTCTTACAATACCATTGATAATAATTTTCTTATGAAGTTGATACTTATTTCTATATTGATTAGGGGTAATATTCTCAAGTTGCTTGAAAACCTTGATAAAATATCCGCAATCATCGTAACCTACTTCTAGTGAAATTTGGGAAACAGATTTGTTTGTAGAAGACAATTCTTGCTTTGCTCGCTTCACCCTTAGAACATTTACATATTGTCTGAAACTATAACCTATCTCACGCTTAAATAATCTTGAAAGGTAACTACTTGAAACCCTACATAAATCTGCGAGATATAATAAATTAAAATCAGTTGTATAGTTAGCTTTGATATATTCGATAGCAGGAACAACAACGACACTTACTCTAGAATAATCAGTTACTTCAGTATTACTGGTTTGAGAAAACTCAATACCTAGTAATTTGGATATTATTGTTTCAAAATAATTATTAGTTATATGAGAAATCACATCTGCAACAGCATTAATCTGCTCATGAGTCATTGAAGGCAGTTTGTCATAACAATCCTTCATTTCTTCTGGCATATCATAATCCACACTATTCCTTTCATTGATTATCTCTGACAATTCTCCAGTATTTTTCCCTTTCAAACGAATTTGTCCCGCCATAACTGCACCTAGATAGACTCCATCAGCGAAAATTGGTACAGCTAAATCTACTAGTCCCATATGGCAAATATATACATAAGGCTTGCCTAATCTTGCAGCTTCAAGTCCGCCGTGAGAATCGCACTTCTCGCATTGAGAAGAATACGTATTATCTTTTCTAACGTATTTACAAAATGGGCTGATACTGCTATGATTTGTTACTGGCTTTCCTGCAAAATCAACTGTTATCATTGCAAGCTGAGTTGCAAGAGCTAACTTATCTTGTAATAATTGAAAATTATCATTTTCTATTAAGTTGTATAATTGTAATTTACCTTTTTTCATTATATTTTTTCCATCCTATTGTACATATAGTAGTACTTTAACACAATATTGGAATAGGTTTGTTTGGCTTTACGGTGCGTCCCTATGCTATTTCCCCACGTAATATTTATCTACTTGCATAACAGATATATTACTTTATTATTTAGTATGTTTAGCTTTACACAATGCTATTGGTAGCTATATTCTCAGTTAGATTTCTTCTTGCTCTTAAATATTCTCTCTAGAAAAGATGGCATTTTCTTATTGATATCTTCATCTTGAAGAGGTCTTTGATATTGCTCTCTGTTATTTTGAGGCATAGGACGTGATGATTGTTGCCTTGGAGCTTGTTGTGGATTAGAAGATTGAGCCTGCCTCTGAGAAGAATTTGAACCTTGCCCCATATATTGCCCATTTGATTGAGCACCATTAGTCCTACCCGAATTGTTCTCTTTCAGTACATTGATGAAACTGGGAGCAGGAGCGGGTTCTGGTCTTCTAGGTTGACTTGTAGGTACACTTATAGGTGTACGTGCATATGGCAAATCAGAAGAATCGAAACCAGTAGCAATAACAGTTACTATTACTTCATCACCTAATTTCTCATCTATACATGCTCCAAAAATAATATTCGCTTCAGGGTCAAGAATATCTTTCAATGTGGTTGAAGTTTCATTAATCTCACTAAGACCTAAATTAGTGCTACCAGAAATATTGAGTATAACGCCTGTTGCACCAGAAATATCAGTCTCAAGTAGTGGGCAATTAACAGCATCTTTAATAGCTTCAAGAGTTCTTTGCTCTCCCGAACCTCTACCGACACCAATATGTGCGAACCCTTTATTACGCATAATATTACTAATATCCGCAAAGTCAAGATTGATTAAAGAGGGCTGAACAATTAAGTCGGAAACGCCTTGAATAGCCTGTCTTAATACTTCATCAGCATATATAAAGGAATCAACTATAGGTGTGCCGGGCTTGATTATATCGATTAGTTTCTCATTAGGAATAACAAGAATTGTATCAACAAAATCTCTAAGCTCAGTAATGCCTTTAAGAGCATTCTTCATCCTAACCTTGCCTTCAAAGGCGAAAGGAGTAGTAACTACGGCAACAGTAAGAATATTCTTTTCTCTTGCCATTTTCGCAATAACAGGACTTGCACCAGTTCCTGTTCCTCCACCCATACCTGCGGTAATAAAAAGCAAATCTTGTCCTTCTAATAATGCTTCTATTTGTTCTCTTGATTCTTCTGCAGCTTCTTTACCTACTTCAGGATTCGCACCTGCACCAAGACCACGAGTAAGTTTCTCACCGATTTGAATTCTCTTCTCGGCTTTAGACATCATAAGTGCTGTCTTGTCAGTATTAATAGTGCAGAACTTTGCACTTGTAATGCCTGCATTTATCATTCTGTCAACAGCGCTTCCTCCGCCACCGCCGACACCAAGAACAAGAATTTTGCAAGGTGCATCTTCTAAAAAATACCCTCCATCATAAGTGTTATTATTATATTCAGACATTTTTACCTCCTAACTATTTCAATGCAATAGTCTTTTTATTATATTTTTCAGTGACATTCTATTACGAATACGGCTTGCTGCATACATTACCCCAAATACTGTTGAATATGCAGGATTGGCATACTTTGGAACACTAGGGATAACTATATCTACATTCCTACCTATAACTTTCTCAAGTTGAGATTTCGCACCAGTAATTGAAGTCAAGCCTCCGCCAGTCAAGTGGACCGGTATATAATCGGGAAAATCATAAGTACAATTATTCATAATATACTTAACTTCTTCACCAATATTATCTATCACAGAAGTAACAATACTATTGACACGTTTTGCCGAAACTAGTTTTTTAATGTCGTCTACAGAAATATTGTATGCTTGTATATCATCTGCTAATAGATTCAGGTTCACAGATTCTCTAGCCTTAACCGCATATTCGAAAGGTATCTTTAACAGAGTAAATAACCTTTCATCCACAGAAGCGAGTCCCATTGAAAGTGAACTTTGGTATAGTATACCATCACCTTTCAGCAAAGAAAATGTCGTATCCAAATACCCAATATCAAGTAGAATAGCGCACTCATCTCTAATGCTCTCAGGAAGAAGGAACATACCTGCAGCCCAATTGCTAGCGATAAACTCAAAATGCTTCACTCCTAGAAGCTCTAAGATACTATACAAGGTATTGTATATATCTCGCCTCATCATAATTACAGATATTACACCTTCGATATTTTTCGCCACTTTCCCACAAGGGTCAGATAGTCGCTCTTCCTCATCAAGTGTGAAATGTATAGGTCCATAATCAATAACAAACATTTCTCCGGAAGCTTCATACTTGCTAGATAAATTATACATAGAAGAAAGTTCTTTATTAGTTATAATGCGAGGGCTAGAATAAGAAGCATTGACTTGGTCAACAGCAATCTTAACAAATGCACTAGGAACTCCTATATATAAGTTCCTAATCTTGTCCCCCAATTGCTTTTCAGCATCGAAAATAGCAAGAGAAATGGCTCTCGTTAGTTCGCTTTTTTCTACCCATTCGGAATTTACATATCCTGAATATGAGATAGAAGACTTTGCACGAACAACAAACATATCATTGACACCAATAGCACCAACAAATACAGATATTTTACTTGTTCCAATATCCAATACAGATATCAATTTACTCATTCGCATGCAAATTATTCCTCTTTTGTAAGGTACGTATATTAGATTAATAAAAGAGTACAAAAATCCAATATAATTCTATTATAATTATTATATAATATTAAGCAAACAAAGTCAAGGGACAAATTCGAAAAAATCCGCTAAAAACCGCCTGAAATCTACAATTACAAGCGGTCATTATGATAAAAGAACAATTATTATGAGGTAGTTGGCACTTCTATACTCCAATCCCAAGCCGAAAGCTCAAAATTGAAATAGTAATATCCTCCCATTCGCCTTGCATTATTAAGCTCCAAAGAACTAAATAAAGTATATACAGGATTGAATTGTTCAGAGATTGTAGTATCAATACCCGATATAAAGACAAAGGTAACTCCAGCATTAGTTTGTGCATACAGATAGTTGCTATCAACTACAGTAATATCTTCGAAGAAAGTACAGAAGTAATCATCTGCAAGTCCAAATGTTGCAGCAGCTGCCGCAATAGCACTTATGCTATCAAATAAGCTATTAGTATCACCATTTGATGATTGGTTGGGATTAACTAATTGACTTTCTGCCTCAATTCCAACAATCTTAGTGCTGTTAATATATAATTGAGAAGTACTACTTACAACATCAATAATACTACACTCCCAATCTGTAATAAGATAATCACTCTCTCCCTCAATAGCTACAGAGATAATAGGAACTCTCAATGTAATATGAAGAACTACTTTATTAGGGAATTTACGTTCAATGGATACAACTCTTATATTTGGGTATGTTTCTTGAATATTCTCAGTTATCTCATTTTCGTTTATAGCGAAAATGCTCTTTTTTTCCTCAATATCACTGATATCTATAATATCAGAAGCTACATACCAACTATCTCCCATATCTGAATTGACATTAATATCAGTAACTACAAAAACTGTGCTAGCCAAGACAATCAGCACAATAAAAATAATTAAAAAAACGAATAGTATTACAAGTCTTTTGTTCATATCTACTCCCTTACAATATCCGCCCCCAATTCCCTAAGATTATCCTCAAGATTCTCATAACCTCTAAGAATATAGTGGATATTAGAAACAACCGTTTCACCTTGAGCACGTAGCCCTGCAAGCACTAATGCCACACCGCCCCGCAAATCTGTTGCTCTCACATGTGCGCCTGAAAGTTCAGGTACACCACTTAGGAAAGCACTTCTTCCTCTTACAGCAATATTAGCACCCATTTTAATTAGTTCAGGTACGTGTTTGAACCTAGTTTCGAATACATTTTCGACTATTAAGGAAGAACTTGCACCAACCGCTTCAAGTACCATTGCAGGTGCCTGCAAATCAGTTGGAAAACCCGGGTAAGGCAATGTCTCAATGTAACCCATAGAATCAAGATGCGAATTGGATTCTACTTCAATTATATCACCATTAATAGTGATATTGCAACTAGTTTTTGATAATTTGACTAATAGCGAACTAATATGTTCGGCACACACATTTTCTAGCCGTATTTTTCCACCGC
>CAZKXV010000095.1:0-5802 GCA_964556835.1 uncultured Clostridia bacterium | reverse complement strand
AAACAAAACAAATAATCCATAAATATCTAACATAGCGTCAAAAGAACGAATATTTACATATAAAATATCATCAGGTTGAGAAGTATAAAGCACCAAATAGAAGTACAATTTCCCCATCAATAATTTGACTAATACCAATAAGAATTTCTAGTGACAAATCTTTGATGATATCATTAATAGATGCTTCATCAAGTAATGAAAAATCAAGAGAACCTAAGTCAACACCAGTTATTCTAACTTGTAGGTCAATAACTAAATCAATATTTTTGTTCTCTTCAGATGTCATAAGTATATCAAGACCGCCTATAAACTCATTCAAAGAAGAACCAAGATTGATTGCGTCGCCAATAGCAGTAGTACCTGCATCCAGCGAAATTTCAACAGATGCAGCAAGGTACAAATCAGAAATATCCCTAATATCTATAGCTTCATTAGTAATATTTTCAATTACTGAACCATATCTGTTCTGATCATTATATACAAAATCTCTTAAAGGTGTATTGAAAGCTAGACCATAATCGAATGCGCTTAATGATATTGTTGAACCTGATTCAGTCAATAAATCAATACCAGAATAATCAGGAGATACAACAACGGAAGCACCAATTAATGCAGGGATAATTTCCCCCACACCTAATAGTGTGAATATTTGATTTAATAAACCGCCATTGACATCAATAAGAATACCATCAGAAATAGTAAGTCTAAGTATTGGTTCAGCAACGTTCAAACCAAAATCATCTTCTTCATATACAGGTTCTACAATTTCATCACCCTCAGCCTCACTTACTTCTTCAGAATTAAGAAGGCCATTAAGCAAATCGGATACCATTCCACCTAAGTTCAAGCCTTCAACTTTTATAGGCTCTATACCGAAATAACTAGCATCTAGATATAAGAAATCTTCTGCAGAATCATAATAAATAGTAGCTATTCTAAATAGTTCTTGGAACAATTCATCTTGGAATTCAATATCTAAGTTAGCATAGAGAGAAAGGACAAGCTCTAGACCAATTTCTAAACCATCTTGACCTTCATGCAAGTCAACTTTTACAGCGAAATCAACACCAAAACAAGCATATATAATTTCACTATCATCTTCATCATCATTACCTATAGTTAAGTCAAATAATCCATCACCTGATTTATCAAATGTATTTATGAGATTAGTAATATCTTGAGCAAATTCTTCTGTTAATAATACTTCCATTTGCAACTTAGTTGCAATCGTGAAAGACAATTCACTCCAAGAAATATACTCATCAAAATCTGGCAAGAATTCAACAGAACTCAAGCCTAACATTATATTACCTACACTTGCACCTAGACTTAAGTTCTCATTAACTGCAACATTAAGACCTAATTCCAAATCAGGAATATTTAGATAGGCTTCAATATCAGGAAGAGAGATACTTATACCAAGATAAGTCATAATAATCTCTGATAATCCAGTACCAAAAATAGAAATGCCAATCACTCCAGTAGCACCGTTAATAGTTATTTCATCAATCAAATCATTTACAAGACCTAAGATATCTAGTTCGTCCCCTGAACCTTCCTCACCAGCAGGTTCAGCCTGTTCTTCTCCAGAAATCAATCCATTAAGCATAGCAGGTATATCGATACCTCCTAATGCATCGGCAAGCATATCAATAATACCTACATCATCAATGCGAATTCCAGGAGCTTCAAAATAACTTAAATCTATATATATAGCATCTATATATCCACCACCAATAATAGGAGTAGCATTACTATCATAATAAATACCTATAAATAATTTTTCTTCGCCAGTTTCCATATCAATCTGATACAGCTCTATCAATAACTCAGCATAACTGAAATCAAGAATATTTACATTTGCTCCAAATGCCAATCTAAAGGCTGCACTTCTGTCGCCATCAATGTTGATATATGCACTTAAATCAGTTAATAACTCTGTTATTTCGCTATCCAAATCTAGCATGCCTGTTATACCGCTAATAACACTACCAAGGTCAATTTCACAAGTATTTGCATCAAATTCGATACCAACAGAGGCTTGAAGAGAAATAATTTCAAGACTAGCAAGGTCAGAATATTTTGCGAGTTCCGTTTCATTAGGAAGAACATCAATTCCATTAAAAGTAACTTCGATACCACCAAGACCTAGTCCAATAGAAGCAGCAGGCACTTCATCTCCCTGCACTGCCGACAAATCGGCAATTCCTATCGATATACCAAAACCTATATAATCTACATAAGTTGCACCAATGCTAACTTCGCTTATCAACATTCCTAAGTCAATTTCGCCTAAATCAACACCTAATTGTGCAAGAATAAAGGCTATAAAAGCACCACTAATAGAAGCGTGCAGACTGCCTTCGCCGACTTTTAGTTCAATTAGTTTAGCAAATATGTACTCATCGCCGCTTGATTCTTCAGCAGCTTCAGCTAATTCTTCAACCTCTGAATCAAGTAAACCACCAAGTAATCCCACAACATCTAGTCCCTCATATTTGAGGTATTTTATGCCTATAATAGGTGCATTAATATACACAGTACTATTACTATAATATAGTTCAAGAGCAATATCGCCACGAACATTACCATCCATATAGTATAGCTTAAATCCTATTTCCGCTGAGCCTATTAATGACTCTAGATCTATACTAACTCCGTCTTCAAATGAAAGACTAGACAAATCAATATTTGCTAGTAAATCATAACCTAAGCAAATATCTACAGGTTCAGTTACGTTCATTCCAATAGTAATAGCATCGGTGAATTGACCTATTAATGAACCAAGCGAAGAATCCGAACTCTTCATATCAATATTAATAAGACCACTAGCTTGAAGACCTAATACACCTAAGTTATTAATGTCCAATTCTGTATATTCTTCAGTATCAAAACCAAATTCTTGAGAATCGATACCTAAATGATTAATCTTAATCTCTAGACCCGCAAATGTGCCATCATTTAGTCTTACAGATCCGCCCAAACCAAAGCCATCACCGAAAACAATACCTGCACTAATACCCAAACTTGGTAAATCTGCTTCAATACCTAATAGAGAAGCAAGAACTGACAAACAATCATATGCCAATGTTACGCTAATACCTTTAGAACCAATATTAACACCGATTAATAAGTCAGTAATAAGTCCAACTATATCTATATCAGCAAGAGGGTCTTCCGATTCTTCCTCTTCAGCTAATTCAATACCCGAAAGAAGATCCTCTAGTAATGGTCCAACATGATACTTCAGATTAGGAAGACTAATTCCCTCTACACCCAGTCTTTCAGAGTTAATTCCTAGTCCTGTAGTATTGAGGTATATGTAACCGGTAGCACCGTCATAGTATATAGAAATTAATGATGCATAACCATCACCATCAGGAGTAAGTATCTCAATTAGTACTTCCATAGAAGCAAGGTCAGTAATATCAATATTTGCAGAAAGACCTATAGCTATCCCCCCACTACCTTCATTAATAAATGTCAATTGAGCAAGAACATCATCTAGAATTGATGCAATTTCACCATCAAGTTGTGTACCAATAACTCCAAGCAAACTAGTCAAATCAATAGTGCCAGGAGTAAAAGCATAATCAACAGACATAACAGCTGACATTGAAATAGTTGTAACGTCAAGAACATTCGTATACCCTGCAGTATCAAAACCTAAACTGTTATTTGAGAAATCAAAAACTATATTTCCTACTTGTATATCTATGTATGGGTCTTCCAAGCTATCATCTTCGACAATATCTAATCCCAATCTAAATCCGAAGCCCAGTTCCTCAAAGCCTGATAATGTTATTCTACTATCTTCAGTAAGTGCAGGCATATCAATATCATACCCAATCAGACCCATTACTGTATCCAAAAGTACAGCAGCTAGATATATGGATATTGAATCTGTATTCCAAGAAATACCAGAAATAATACCACCAATCATATTCAAAGTAGAACCAATACCAGTATCGGAGGTGTCATCTTCAGCCTCAAAAACAATATCATCAACTTCTGAACCAGAATTCATTAACTTTGCAATAAGATCCTCTACGGATAAGTTGTATCGGATTTTTGGTAAACCTACAGCGGAAGCATCAAGGAAAATCGCAGAAACTCCATTCGCATCTTTGCCATAATATATGCTAATCAATAATTCATCTGTATCAATATTGCTAATGTTTATTAATAACTCTATCCCATCAATAGCTAAATTATCTACTCCATCGCCAGCGATTAGGGCAGATAAAGAAAGCCCCGATATAGATATATTAGCCGCTATATCAATCTTAATTCCAGTAGCAATAGGGTCATCTACTTTGAGCAGCATTTGCATATCACCAAGTAGACTAGTTAGAATTGAACTTGCATCAAATGTTTCTAAATCTCCTGTACTGAAATCAATTTCAACAGAAGCCGCAAGATGAATATTACTCAAATCATCAAGACTTTGGAAGGAATCTTTATCAAGCTCACTTAAGTCCTCAACAAACTCTGGAACAAAACCAACAGCAATTTTTGTTAAGTTAATATCTATGGAAGTGTCATTATCAATAATAATGTTAATCCCACCTGTCAAACCAAATATTCTGTCGCCTTCTAGCAAACCAATCTTTAAATAAATAGTTTCAATTGGGGATGTAGCGTTAGCCCCCAATTGAGCCAATAGGTCTTCTATGAAATCAGCACCAAGCTCAATAGCAATAGCTTTTTCACCATCAACACCAATTTCTAAATTAGCTAGTATCGCTGGAAGTATACTCATAATATCGAATGAAGTCTCTTCAGCAGCATCAACAAGATAATCTCCAGTATTATACATATTTTCTACAGCTTCTTCATAACTGTCACCACCATAAGTTGCTAGCATAGCATCTTGTATAGCAGGATCAGAAGAGGCGGCAAAAGAATCAATAAGAGGGTCAATAACGCCACGTAGCGTATCGGTCAAATTAAATCCTTCGTATTTAACCTTAGGAACGCCGGCATTAGACATATCAATATAGAATGTTTCATCTGCACCAATGTAATAAATTGATACTAAAGCATCATTATAAGACTGGTCTTTTTCGCAAATTTTGACAATTAATTTATTCTTTGTGTTGTCATAGAAATCTAAATCACCTTGTAGTAATATCTTAAGCTCCCTAGTTCCTTCAGCAACATTAACGTCAATATGACCAAATCTACCGAAAGCATCCATACCAAACAATGGAGCAAGTCCGCCTAGAAGAGATTCTATAGAGAATTCTGAAGCACTGTCATTAGTAAGAACAAGGCTCATCTCTATGTCAAGATTGAATAAACTAAATTCCTCATATGACCTAAAGTCTGGGAACTCAAATTCAATTTCTTGAGGATCACTACCAATGTAGTGATTAAAAATATCTGCAGAGAAGCCAAACATTCCAGAGTCATAGTTAAGATCCAAAGAAAAAGAGTCAAAAACACCATCAGTCATAATGGAGGCAACAGTCACAGTAGTAGGTGGCAATTTCAGCTTGCCGATACCGCTTAGAGTCAAACCAAATAAAGGCTCTAAAATATCGTCTACAATACTTAAATCAACTGCATTACCAATAATACCTAAAAGAGGACCAAGTTTAGTAAGAACCTTAGCAACATCAAGTGTTACAATAACTCTTTCTTGATTCTCATAAACTCCATATTCATATGTAAACATTGATCCAAGAAGAGAAAATATGGTATTTACTAGACCATCAAACTCCAAACCTACACCCTCTATCGCCCCTGTAATTGTATTGGCTAGATCAAGGCCTTCCACAATATTGATAATCGTATTCA
>CAZKXV010000094.1:0-5804 GCA_964556835.1 uncultured Clostridia bacterium | reverse complement strand
GATATGTCTTATTAATCTTACCCTTAAGAAGCACAAACTTATTACGCCCCTTGTTAAGTCTGAAAGTGATATCCCTATCTACTATTTTGTTGATTTGGTTTTTAATTCCTTCAATTCCTATATTTGCATTTCTCATAATATATAATTATTGCACAAATAGTATAAAATAGACCTGAAACTAAGAAAAAAGATTGTCGAATAATAAAATTTATTCGATATTATATGGAATATCTAATGAATATACTAATTAGTTGAAAGAATTGCTTAGTTATCATAGATGTCATCATAGACATCTTCTCCCACTCCAAATTCTTCCTCAGTTTCTTGAAGTTCATCAAAAGTCAATTCTTCTTCCGTACTGAGCTTAGATTTTTCAGGTTCTTCGTATGTTAAAGACTCTTCTTCTTTCTTAGCGTTGATTTTTGCAAGACATTCCGAACAAGCTTTTTCATCTTCAGAAATATAATTCTGACTACAAATAGGACAAAGCAGCATTTCTGCTTCAGTGATTATCTCATCATCATCTAGATTAATTTCTTGCGTATTGCCTTTACAAACATCACACAAATCATCGTCCTCAGTAATATAATTTAAATCACATCTTGGACAAAGCTTATATTTAGTCATAATTCCTCCATAATCATATAATATGATATGCATTAATAGACATAATATAGCAAGTTGTTGAATGTTTTTCAAGTCTTTTTAACAAAAAAATTATTTTTTTTTATACAGCATTTTCGAATAGCATTTTATCTGCCACTAAAGCGATGAATTCTCCGTTAGTTGGCTTCTCATTTGCAGCGTATATTTTGATACCAAAAATGTTATTTATATTTTCGATTTTACCTCTACTCCAAGCAACTTCTATTGCGTGTCTTATTGCTCTCTCTACCTTGCTAGAAGTAGTTTCATACTTTACAGCGATAGATGGATATAATTTTTTTGTGATGCTATTTATTATATTAGGATTGTCAATAGACATCTTAATTGCTTCTCTTAAGAACTTATAACCTTTTATATGTGCTGGAATTCCAACTGATATAAAAATATTGGCAATTTTCTCATCTAAAGAACGGGTTTGTCTAAGCTTGTATGAATCTACGCTGAATTGTTTATTTGATTCGAAGTTTATTGTTGGCTTAACTGAGGAACCAAGAAATTCAAGGATTCTACTAGTCAAGGTTTGCATTTTAACTGGCTTAGCCATATAATAGCTAGCTCCGAAAAGCATAGCCTTAGACACAAAAGCATCACCAATAAGCTGTGAAACTACAATATATTTAGGTTTTTTATCCAAATTTACCATATTCATAACATCAAAGCCATCTAATTCTGGCATTACAATATCTAGAATTACTACATCTGGAGCAAGTTCTTCAATCATTGCAACAGCACTAAGCCCATCTCCGCAATGACCAACAACTTCTATATTCTCGCTTTGTTCCAAATGCTCAAGATAAATGTCTTTCAATTTTGCATTGTCTTCTGCTATAAATACCCTTAATTTTTTCATTTCTTCCCTCCTGAAAGTAATTTTTGATTTATTTATTTCATTTTAACAAATTATATTAACATTATTACAAATAATTTTGTCTTAATATAATACAATTTGTCTATTTTTGTAAAATATTATTGAAAATATTTAATAATCCTTAAATAGTATAAGCAACAACAATTATTTCGCATTTTTTATACAAATTTATTGCATTTCCCTGCTTATAAGCGCAATTTGCCATAGTTTAATCACATAATTTATAATGCAAATAAACCTCATACGAATTGATGATTATTATAAATATTCAAGTTTTAATTATTTCCTTGTATTTTTAATATTTTTACGCTTGCCACCCTAATAAATTTCTTAATTTTCTCTTTACTAGACTAGAATACTATAAATATTAACAAATGTCAATTTAATTTTGAAAAAAATTGATTATATTTCAAAATTATTCATTCTTAATGTACTATTAACATATTTATCATATTAATATGGAAAATAATGCAGTATTTTAGGTTGGTTTATGAACAATCTAGTGCTATATAAATAGATTATATTCTTGTCCTTACTCTTTTCCCTTATTCTCAGATAGTCTGTTTTCTATTTCTTCGACTGCAAAATACCCCGCTTGTCTTAGATGCAAATTACCTGCTGCTACTTCAATAATCAAAGCAATATTTCTACCCGCTGTAACAGGTATAGTTGTAATAGGTACATCTATACCTAATATCTTAGTCGTTCCAATTTCTTTACCTAATCTATCATAAGAAAAATTATCGTCCCATGGCTCTAACTTGATAATCATATCAACTATCTTTTCTTCCTGTATCGCTCCCACTCCAAATATTCTCTCTATATCGATTAGTCCTAAACCCCTTATTTCCATAAAACTATGTGTTATGCTAGGTGATGTACCCACCAATTCCCTTCCTATTTTCTTGATAATAACATTATCATCACTTATCAGCTTATGTCCACGATGAATCAATTCCAGTGCAGTTTCACTCTTACCAATGCTGCTATCTCCTGTAAGTATAACACCCATACTATTAATATTTAGAAACACACCATGTATAGATACAGATGGCGCAAGCAATTCATTAAGAAAGCTTACAATATCATTTGATACGTGACTAGTCACTTTGGAGGAAAGAAGTACAGGTATATTATGCTTTTTTGCACTTTTTCTAATTTCGGAAGTTAGACTTAACCCTCTACTTATAATAACGCAAGGAATATTTTTTGAAAATAAAGCATCAAATCTTGCCAGTCTTGTCTCCTCATCTAATTTGAATAGATAATACATTTCTGCATTTCCGATGACCTGAACCCTAGAGCTTGCAAAATATTCATCATACCCACTTACAAATAGACCGGGGCGATTAACAGACATAGTATTGAAAGATATTGATTGATTTTTATCACCAATACCTATTTTCAATTCGCATTTTTCTGCAAATTCGCCTAAAGAAACTTTTTCTGTCCTTCCCTCTTCCCTATCCATATTAGAAATTATCTTCTTCATATGCCTATACTCCTATAATTCATTCGCTATAATTTTTCTTAATATTACTGCAACCGCATTATCTTCTGCATTTTCTTCCATTACAATATCTGCCTTTTCTTTAAGCGAGTCCATTGCATTTCCTACCGCAATTCCTAAGCCTGCTCTTATTATCATTGATATATCATTACCACTATCGCCAATAGCTACGGTTTCAGATATATCAATTTTGTATTTCTTCGCCAAGAATTCAATTGAATTTCCTTTACTTACCTTCTTATCAACAATTTCGATAAAGATATTATTGCTTACAGAAATATTATATTTCTCGTGAAATTCTGATATTATATCCTCATATGCATTGGCAACAGCTTCTTCAGTCATAATAAGCATTATCTTATTAGGAGTGATTCTATTAATACTGACATATTCAGAAAGCCTAATTCCCGTATTCTTCGACCTAATATTACAATAAGTACAATATCTGTCTACAGTTTTATTTGTACCTACAGCATAATAATCATCATTATAGTAGAATTGTGAGTGGACATTTTTTGATTCCGCATATTCAAGTATTTTGATAGCATCATTAGTACTAAGTTCTATATTTTGCACACACTCACCACTTTTAATATCATATATCCTTGCACCTTGATAAACTATAAGTTCGCCTTCAAGCCCCAATTGCTGGGCATATGGTAATATTGATTGATACATTCTTCCTGTTAGAATGAAAAATAATCCACCAC
Organism: uncultured Clostridia bacterium; assembly: GCA_964556835.1. GTDB lineage: Bacteria > Bacillota > Clostridia > Christensenellales > CAZKXV01 > CAZKXV01. Next base: position 2,050 of record CAZKXV010000094.1, on the reverse strand, counting down.
AAGCAATATAATCCTTGATAGCTTGAATATTCTCTTCAGGTAAAGTTGGAATCCTTCCGCCGTATAAAGTACTGTCGAAATCTGCTGCTACTAATTTATATTTCATTCTGCATTATCCTCTAAGTTAAAGTATTTGTATATGTTTTCGGCAATACGAGTAGACATTCTAGGTATACTCATAATTTCCTCAATACGTGCATTTCTAATCTTATCAATTGTCTTGAAATGCTCAAATAGTAATTTCTCGGTATGACTACCTACACCCTCAATACTAAGTAGTTCGCTTAGTATTGAATCCTTTGCTCTAAGCGACCTATGATAAGTTACAGCAAATCTATGTGCCTCATCTCTAATGCGTTGAATTAAGTGCAAAGCAAGACTATTTCTTGGCAATAGAATCTCACGCCCACCCTCCAATACAATTGTTTCTTCACGTTTCGCAATACCAATCATAGGAATATTATAATTGTTTTTTTGCATAATTGCAAGAGAAATATTTAATTGTCCTAAACCACCATCAATTATAATTAGACTAGGCTCAACCATAAAACTTTTCTCTTCTGAGGCTTTTAATCGCTTAAATCTTCTATCTAATGCTTCGGCTAAACAAGCATAATCATCCGAACCTTTGACAGTTCTTATCTTAAATCTTCTATAATTTTTTGTTGAAGGCACGCCTCTCATAAATACAACCATTGATGCGACTTTATTAGACCCTGAAATATTAGAAATATCATAAGCCTCTATTCTATCTAAATCATGCCCAATTTCTAGAATATCCTGTAATTGCTTAGTAGCACCTGCTGTCATCATCTCACGCTTAGCAATTTCTTCACTGCTATTAATAAGGTAATCGCTAGCATTTTTGTCCGCCATATCGGCAAATTGACGTCGAATACCCTTGATTGGCATAGTAATCTTAACAATTCTATTATACTTTGAGGCCCATAATGCTTGCAAGGCGCTCTTTTCAAGTAATTTGACCGATACCACCACTTCATCAGCTAACAATGGTTCAAGGTCGTAATACTGGCTTAAGAATTGAGTAAGCGTTGTGCTTTCATCTAAGCTAGCATTTTCAAGCAATACATTTTGCGAGCCTACCATTTTGCCACCACGCACAATCATCACACTTACTACACTTCTAAAACCATTATCCGCAACTCCAAAAATATCTAAGTTATAGTCTTTAGGTAGATATGCAACTTGCTTTCTAACAATTTTATCTAATATATTCAACTTATCCCTATAATATATTGCAAGCTCAAATTCTTCGCTATGAGATGCATTTTCCATTTTGGAATTTAGAATAGCTTGAATGTGCTTGTCATTACCATTAAGGAATTCTATTACTTCCTCAATTATATTATGATAATCTTGTTCGTTGATTTCTCCAATGCAAGGAGCTAAACACCTATTAATATGGTAATTTAAGCAAGGCCTATGTGTAGCAGGCAGATTGCTTAGCGAATGCTTACAATTGCGTATTGTGAAACTTGAATATATAAGTTCAGTAATATCCTTAATAGATATGCTTTGCATATATGGTCCGAAATATCTTGCCCCATCATTATGAACTTTTCTAACAACCTCTATTATAGGATATTTTGTTTTCAAGTCAATTCTAATGAAAGGATATGACTTATCATCTTTGAGCATTATGTTGTATTGTGGCTTATGCTTCTTTATAAGATTGTTTTCTAATACAAGCGCATCTATTTCATTATTAGTAATTATATAATTGAAATCACACACTTTACTCATAAGAGCAGTTATTTTCTCGGTACTTGTTCCATATGAACTGAAGTATTGAGATACTCTATTCTTCAAGTTTCTCGCTTTACCAATATAAAGAATCTTAGCGTTGTCATCCCGCATAAGGTATACACCGCTATTTGAAGGTAATGTCTTGAGCTTGTCCCTAAGATTTGCCATAAGAACATTATACCCTAAAAATAGCAAAAAGTCACTTATGCCTCAGTAGTATCCTCCGTTGTTGTCGTTGTTCTATTATTGCAGATATCAGTACAGGAGAGAACAAGCGCCATGA
>CAZKXV010000093.1:0-5814 GCA_964556835.1 uncultured Clostridia bacterium | reverse complement strand
CTGCCTTATATGACAAAGCTTCTGAATATGCCATTAGCATTATATCAATTGTTTTTGCAATGTTCGTTTTCGACATTAATGGATGTTCTATATATTTCGCAATATTCGAGCTAGAATTCATATTCATAATCATATCTAGCGTATTATCATTCAACTTACGATAATCCTTATCAACTAATAACTTTTTCGCTAGATGCACATTACCCATTACCGAATAAGCTACATATTCTATCTCTTCCGCTGACTTCTTAGGATATTGACTTTGTAGCTCTTTTGCTATACTTTCAGAACTAATACTTACAATATGCAACTTCTTTCCTCTGCTCTTAATAGTACTAAGCAAACTAGATTCATTATCAGCTGCTATAAATATAGTTATACCATTAGGCGCTTCCTCGAAAGTCTTAAGTAACTTATTTTGTGCCGCAGTATTCATTTTTTCGCCGTTGTATATAAAATATATTTTTCTGTTTTTTTTCTCAACTGTTGTTAGGATAGTATCCGAAATAAGATTCTCTATATCTTCAACTTTAAGCCCTTTTTCTTCTCTTAGATGCTGGATAGCCGTATGACTATTATTCAATACTCTAAGACAACTATTACAACTATAACAGCTATTATCATTATCACACATTATAGTCATTCCGCACATAAGAAAAAAAGTCTCTATCAAAGCATTATCATTGCAAATAACTATATAAGCATGCCCAAGTTCTCCTCTAAGAACATCTTGCTTAACCGTGAGATATGCTTTGGTATCCACAATTATTCTCTCATATTGTATCATTTAATTAACCCTTTCTCCTTGAGAAGTGACCTAATCTTATTCTGCGTATCTGTAACGCTACCTATTGGATATATGCTACATATTCTACCATTACTATTCTTCTTAGCAGCAAGATAACCTTGATATACTCTCTTATGAAAGGACAAGTCTTCACTTTCCAAGCGGTCAGAAATATCTGCGCCTCCCTTTCTCTTGAAAGCATCTTCCGGCTTCAAGTCAAGAAAAATTGTACAGTCAGGAATACAGTTATCGATAGCAAAAGCATTAAGTGAACTTACTATCTCTTCACCCAGCCCTCTGGCATATCCTTGATATGCTACGCTTGAATCGATGTATCTATCACATATCACGAGTCTACCATCTTGCAATGCTGGTTGTAATTGTTCTCTAACTAATTGTGCTCTAGCTGATAAATAAAGTAGCAGTTCGCATTCGTTAGACATATCCGTATTCTTAGGGTCAAGAATAACTCCCCTAATTCCCTCTGATATATTTGTGCTGCCGGGCTCTCTAAAAACTAGCGGATTCTGTCCACTATTTTCGAGATATTCCTTAAGTAAAGTTATTTGCTTACTCTTACCTACGCCCTCACAGCCCTCAAATGTAATTAGTTTTCCTTTCATCATAACTATTCTAACACAGGAACAAGCTCTTTCACAAGTCCAAAAATATGTTTTTTATTTTCTATTAGAAAATCTTGCATTTTTTTATCAATTATATCACCACTCTTATACATTACAGTACTAGGTGGGTATATGCCTATTTCGCTAGCTAATACATAATCCTTAGCATTCTCTATTCTCACAAATTTAATACGCTGTCTTATTGGGATATTGTCATTGGTCATTTTCAAATTGGTATAATCTAGACTTATATAATTATCCACATAATTATCTAATAAAACATTCTGTTCTATATCTATTAATGCCTCAGCAACCTTATTTAAGTCTTCCATATTGAAAGGGGTAACAATTAGAACAACAAGGTTATCTATTGCCATTTCCGCATAAATACCTCTTTTGCTAAGCTCTGCGTTTACTGCATATCCGCATTTAGCACCACAGTCAATAACAACTCTAGTGAAATCATCATTCTTTCTAATACAAAAAATAGTTTCATTAATCACTGCCTTGAACTTATTTAATCTATTTTCTAATTCTTTATATAATCGGTCGCCATTTTCAAGCATATATGCTCTTGCATAATCAATTGAGGCTAATTGAATATAAGAAGGGCTAGTACTATGTATAGCTAATTTATAGTAATTTGCTAGATTAGATAAGTTACTATCCACAAGCAGAATTGCCGAAGACGTATAGGTTGGAAGTGTCTTATGAACACTACAGATTGCCATATCTACACCTTTCATATTAAGGAATGGTAAGTTGTTGCCATATGGAAAATGTGCTCCGTGACTAATGTCAATTACCACTTTGATATCTTTTTCTCTAGCCTTACTAGCTATTTCACTGTATTCCACGCATTCGCCATAATAATTAGGGGAAGTTATTATCACTCCTGCGTAATCATATTCGCTTAATCTTGAGCATATTTTTTCATTGCTTACGCAATCTACAATAAATCCTAATAGCCGAGCGTTCGCATATATAGACTTATGACAGTTTTCGCCCACTAATATTCTATTTCCATAATGGGTAAGCATATTCATTATAATAGTTACAGCACAACTTCCACCATCAGTTAGGAAAAATGAGCTTAACCCATATATTTGTTCAGCTAATTTTTCACCCTGCTCAACTGCTTTCTCAATACTTGAATAACCCGATTTTATATCGAAATCTAGCTCTGTAATATCCATTATAGCATTAGAATAAAGCAAGCCATCCATATCTTTGCCATTATGTGCAGGAGTATGAAATCTTGCATTAGACTGCTTCAAATAATAAAGTAAAGCACTATATATAGGTGTGGAATCTGATTTGTTCATATAACTTGTAGCATAAATGAATAATGGAATAAATGCAACTATATAGCTATATATTTGCTAAATTTAAGCAAACTTCTCCCAAGGATAGTCTTCATACCAAGCACAAGTCTCGAAACTACTATCCATAGTGTCTGCCAACATATCTATCTTACGCCTAATAACAGTACCGCTATCTAAGAAATCCCAATCTCGACTTTGCCTTGCAATCATTGATAATGTCTCGCATTTATCTTCATTCAAAGTGGACGTTGAATAATCTGTTAGATAATTAGAATTATTTTTCGTATATGTTGGCGGATTATATATGGAATTAGAGGAATTAGTGTTAAGCACGCTATATGCCACATCATTATTTGCAAAAGCACCAACAGCGCTAGAGTAATCCATTATATGAGTTAACTCATGAAAAATGAAATTCTCCACATCCGAATAAAATATATTTCTAAGCTTCGGAGTGGAATAGGCTATTAATATTTTATATGAGCTTGTTGCTAAGCCAGCGATAGTATAAGAACCAAATAGGCCTCTTTTTATGCCATCAACGGGATAAATAGTAAGTTTAGTATTCTTAATAGCAATCTCTCTAAATATATTGCAAGGGTACTTTGATAACACATTATCAATAATAAGCAGAATATACCTAATTTGAGTAGAATTTTTCAAAGCTTTCGAATAATAATTACTAGAACTATTTATAGTTGGATTATCTTCTAAAATAATATTTATTCCATACATTTTCTCTATAATACTTTCATAAGTATCCACATTCCAAGAATCTTCAGGTGGCTCTGACCATCTGTCCGAACGCACACCGCCATAGATATTGGCGACTAAACAACCATTTGTTGCAAGGCCATTAAAGGCGACTATACCCGATTTAACTTCACCATTCCAACCTGCTCTGCCATCTTCACCATTGAATCTGCTTGTAGATGCTGTTCCGCCCTCGCCTCCATATCCGCCTGTTCCTGCGAGACCTGCACTAGCTGAAATACTTCCGCTATTATTAATGCTAATAGCATATCCTAATATTGCAACACCACAATCTCCTCCATAACCGCCCACTCCGCCGTCACCGCCAGCATCTAAAGCATCATAAGCTGTAACCTCACCACCATCTGCTCCATTACAACCATTCGCACCATTTCCTCCGAATATTGATAAATCTCCATCGCCCTTAATCTCTAAATTATAAGCACTTATAGCATTTCCGCCATTTGCACCATTTCGACCATCCATACCATTAATTCTATGACCCATTTCATCATTAGAACTATCATAAACTCCTTCTGCTAATAAATTATTGGTAGCATCACTCTTGCCCCCTGCACTTATATAGCAATCCCCAGTAATTATAATAGAGGCATTAGAGTCTTCGGGGAAATCAAATACATTTTGATTGCTGTTACAAATAATCTCTATACCTACATCAACCAATTCAATTTCTATAGCTGTGCATTGATAGAAATAGAAGAATAAATCCTCTGTTACATTTGGCGAATTTGAGGAATATCTACCTACTAGTTTAAGTGATTTGACAGTATTAGGTATAATAATTGTATAAATACCTGCATTTTCTGATAAATCTTTGAGGTTTATCAAATGATTTTCATAATTGGAAGGAAAAACGCTAGTATAATTATCATAGCTACTATATGCTGTCTTAGTTGCATCATTATAATATTTATTTACATAGAATGTTTTGCTTTCACTATTTACCCCGGAAACTGAGGCTGTAATTACTATTTCGCCATCATTATTATTTCTGTTGAATATCAATTCCCCTCCACTTATATAGCCCCACGAATAACCGCTTTCAATAGTGTAAGTTACTGTTTGATTGGTAGCATTAGTAGGTGAAATTAATGATGAAAGAGTTATATGCTCTCCTGCATTATATATTATTTCCGTTTCATTAATTATTTCGACAGCTTCCACTTCAACCATTCTTGAAATAATAGTTATTATATTGCTTCTTGTTCCAATAACTTCTATTTCTTCGACTGCATAATAGACTTGTATATTGAATTCTTCATCGCAAGGAGCCTCTTCAGAAATGGTTATCTGATTACCAATGATTAATAAATGTTCCGCATTATCTGTAAGTACTTCATATACTGCTGTTGCACCAGTAGGGACAAAAGGTAGAATAGATACACTAACCGTGCAAGATTCTCCGATTTCTAACTCGGAGGCCGATGCTAGTATTTCACATTCATAGTCAGGTGATATAACTATAATAGTTATTTCATCAGTATATTCTTCATAGGTTGCAATTACGATAATTTCTTCACCGATAACTACATCTTGACTAACTTCTAACACACCAGTAGAACTATTAATATTTACCCCATCAATAGGTGTTTCTAAAGAATAGTTTATAAACAAATCTGTAATTAATGGTGAACTTTCTGCAATAACGGTAATACTACTGCCTTGTTCCACTTGTCTTGAGGTTGCATTCGGAGTTGTTATTGAAAAATCTGTTAATGGCATTACCAGTAGTCTAACAACAAAGGTATTACTAATAACTCCGTCGCAAGTAGCCTGTATAGAAATATCAACAGGCGACAAAACACTAGTTTTTGCTGTTAAAACACCTGTATCTGAAGTAATTTCCGCATATTCTGAACCTATAATTATAGAATAAGTAATTTCGGTTTTGAAAGATGCAGAAGCAGGCAAAACTGTACTTGCAAATTCAATAGTATCACCAAATTCCATTTCGCCATATATAGAAGCTATTTCTATAGAAGTTACATCCACTTTGTAGATAGTAAGAGCTAAATTATATTCATTAATGCCATTAGTTAGAGAAACTATAACTATTGAACCAGAAGAAACATCACGATGTATAAGGATATCTCCAGTTACTGAATCTAAATCTGCGAGGCCGTTACCTTCAGCTATTTCATAATAATAATCATCACCTAAAGGTATGTGAGGAACTAAAATATCGCCATTATAAGCATATATTTCTGGTGAATAACTCTTACCAACTACTACATCGGTAACAGGATAAGAAAAAGTGTAATTATAATCGGTGTCTTCAGGTATTTCGGACTTAGGATTATTTGAC
>CAZKXV010000092.1:0-5818 GCA_964556835.1 uncultured Clostridia bacterium | reverse complement strand
GTGTTGAGCATAATACCATTGAAGGCGTAAACCTCATAATAATATTATTTATAACCATTTTAGTTGATATTGCTGGTTTGTTTAGTAGTTTTCTGGCTTTCAACTTCTTTTCATCATCAGAATTTTCCGCTTCGGTAGCAATTACATCTTCTATTACTTTTTCAACTTGAAGTTTATCGGTTCTAATGTCTTTGCCAGAATCATGTGCTTTCAATTGCTTCTTAAACTGTCTAATAGCTTTGGTTTCTTGAAATTTAGAGCGAATGTTTCCTAACCAATTAGCATTTCTAGACAAAAATCCGTCTACTGTTGTTGAAATACTATATCTTACTTTAGGTACATATTTACTGCATTCGATAGCTATTAATTCGAATTTACCAGAAAATTGCTTCAAGTATGCTTCTAGCCCTTGAATCATTATCAATAAATCGTCTGTACTATTCTCATCATATAGTAATACTACATTCTTTTTGGTAAATTGCATTATTCCTCTATCTTTTTCCTCAATATATCAGAGGGTTCAAGTATTAATTTGCAAGGTATTTTCAACATCTGTTGAACTAACTTTGCATCACTTACTATATTACCACAAGTATCATACATATTGCAAACATTAATAACCTTATTATGGTTTACACCACTAGATAGCACCTCTAATTCATCTCCAACAATGAACCTATTCCTTTGCTCAACTGTTATATATTCGCCATCACTTTCTAGTACTTCCGCCATAAAATCATAACTTCCTATACTCTGAGACGTTTTCCTATCTTGTCTATCATACTCACCCAAATAGAACCCTGTAGTATAACCCCTATGATTATTCTTGTAAAGTTCATCTATAAGGTCACTTGTTGCAATACAATTATTATCTATCGCACGCCTATAAGCATTAATCACATTTCCAACATAATACTGCGATTTCATTCTTCCCTCAATCTTAAAAGAACATACCCCTGCATCTCGCATAGCTTTTATATGCTCTATCATATTAAGGTCTCTACTATTCAATATATATGAACCTTTGCTATCTTCAAGCAGTTCGAGTTCTTCGCCGTTCCTACCTACTTCTCTAATCTTGTATTGCCAACGGCAAGCCTGAACACACTCTCCTCTATTGCTGTCACGGTCAGCCAAATAATTACTCAATAGACATCTACCACTATAAGATATGCACATTGCACCATGGACAAAGGCTTCTAATTCTATGTCCACCTTGTCTCTAATTTCTGCTATTTCATTAATTGAAACTTCTCTAGCTAATACAATTCTACTTGCCCCTAAATCCTTGTATACCATACAAGCATAAGCATTAGTTGTATTCGCTTGAGTTGAAATATGTGTATTTATACCCATTGATGTTGCAAGCTTTATAACTCCTAAATCGGAAACAATTACCCCATCAATATTGGTATTTCTAAGTTCTTGTAGATACTCATCTATCTTGCCAAAATCACTATTCTTAGGGAAAATATTTACAGCCGCATATATCTTCTTGTCTAACTTATGTGCATATCTAACTGCCTCGCCTAAAGAATTAATGTCGAAGTTATTCGCATATGCTCTTAACGAATAATCTGCACCGCCTATATATACAGCATCAGCACCAAAGTGATAGGCTGTTTCCATCTTTTTTGTATTCCCTGCGGGTGCTAATAATTCTATCATTCGCTTACCTTAATTCCTTTTATTAATCCATCTTCAAGCCTTAACAATTCAGCTTCTAATCTTGGGTCATTCATACATAAGTCTATTGTGCCTCTTAGGCTTCTGACAATTGTCCTATGCTTATGCCATATCTTACCTTCTCTTTCAACTAATCCGAAATATAGTACATTGTCTATCAATATTCCACCACCTACATTCAACATATCTATTAGGTATGGAACCATTTCTAAGTATTTACCCTTAGGGCCGTCCAACAATATAAAATCATATTTTATTGTATGACAAGGTACTATTTCGCTTGCATCTCCTATTATAATCTTAACTCTATTTAAGACGCCAGCTCTATCGAAGTTCTGCCTAGCAATATATGCCCTATCCTCATCAATATCTATAGTCGTAAGCTCCGCATTTATAGCACTTTGTAGCAGAAGAAGCCCACTATAACCAATTGCAGTACCTATTTCTAATATCTTTTTCGGATTAATATCTCTGACAAAATTCTGCATAATTTCAGCACTCTTTGCTCTAATTATAGGAACTTTATCTAATTTAGCAACTTGCTCTATGTCTTCAAGAAGTTTTTTTTCCATAACCATATTATAGAATATTAATATAAATAATACAACTAATAGATATAAAAATAGCTGTCTAATTGAATAAACAGCTATAATTATTTTGTTAAATATCTTTAATCTTTATATACTTATCCCAAACATATCTGGATTTTCTGCCACAAAATGGTTAGTTGTATAATATGATGTTAAAGTTCCGATATCTGACCAGAAGTTTTTTGTTTCATATGCGTATAGACCTGCTGTCAATCTTGGCAATAAATCACGCCCAAAATCATAGAACCCATCAGGTATCATCTTGAGTACTGTAGGACTCATAATATAAATTCCTGTATTAACTAATTTCTCAGTTGTTTGTTCAGGCTTCTCCATAAACTCAGTAATCTTGCTACTGTTATCTATTTTTATTACACCCATGCCTTTCACATCCTCTAGTTCTTTACATGCCAATGTAAATATCGCATTCTTCTTCTTATGAAATGTGTACATTTCAAATAAATCTATATTGGTCACTGCATCTCCGCTTACAATTAAGATATCTTCATCCAAATTTCTTCCTGCATTTTTTACTCCGCCTGCTGTGCCTAGCGGCTCTGTTTCTATGCAATAAGAAATGTTTGCCCCGAAACTATCACCTTTCTTGAAAGTATCTATAATCATATCCGATTTATAACCCACCGTAATAATCATATCTTTTATCCCGTACCTGATGAGGTGTCTTATTGTGTATTCCAATACTGGTTTATCAATAATAGGAACCATAGGTTTAGGTACTGTATCTGTCAAAGGTCTTAAACGATTGCCTTTTCCTCCTGCCATAATAATTGCTTGCATACAAATCTCCTTATTTCTTTATAAGCATAGTATCATTATTTATTTGTTAATTATTCAACAATTTTCTCTTGAACAGGCTAATTCATTTGATAAATATCTAGTATAATAGTATAATAATTGTATCAAATTCAAGGAGATTATTATGACTGTATATAATTTTGCAGCTGGACCTTCAACTCTTCCGAAACAAGCGCTATTAATAGCTCAAAAGGAATTGTTAGATTACAAAGGCACTGGAATAAGTGTAATGGAAATGAGCCATAGATCAAAGCCATATCAAATGATTCATGATGAATGCAAGGCATTATTCAAGGAACTACTTAACATACCTGATAACTACAAGCTCTTATTTATGACAGGTGGAGCTACAACTCAATTTGAAGCTATTCCTTTGAACTTACTTAATAATTCAGGCAAAGCTGATTATATGGTCACAGGCAATTTCGCAGAGAAAGCATTCAAGTTTTCGAAAAAATATGGTGATACTGTATGCGCTCTAAGTTCCAAAGACAAGAACTTTACATATATACCTACTTGGGACAATAATTCTTTTAGAGAAGATATTGATTACCTACACGTTACTAGTAATAATACTATTTTCGGAACAAAGTTTAATAGCTATCCTAAAGTTGCTGCACCTCTAGTTGTAGATATGTCATCCAATATTCTTAGTGAAGAATTCGATGTAAATCAATTTGGGCTAATCTATGCTGGTGCACAGAAGAATATAGCACCTGCAGGTATTACCCTTGTTATAGTAAGAGAAGACTTAATAGGCAACCCTCTTCCAACTTGTCCAGTGATGTTCGATTATAAGACATTTGCTGATAATGATAGCATGTCTAATACTCCTCCTACTTTTGTTATATATATGGCACTACTAACTCTTAAATGGATTAAATCACTAGGAGGAATTAGTGCGATTAACAAAATGAATATAGAAAAATCGAGTATTTTATATGATTTCATCGATAATTCTAAGCTCTTTACTAATTCAGTACAACCTGATTATCGTTCATTAATGAATGTGCCTTTTGTAACTCCATCTAAAGAATTAGATGCTGAATTCTTAGCACAGGCAACAGTTAACGGATTAATCACTCTAAAAGGTCATAAGTTGGTTGGAGGAATGAGAGCTTCCATCTATAACGCAATGCCTATTGAAGGAGTAAAAAGTCTTATCAACTTTATGAAGAAATTTGAATTAGCTAATAGCTAATCAATTATTAGGAGCAAATTAATGTATAATATTTCTAAACTTAACAATATAAATCCAATTGCCGAAGAAATCTTAGGTGCTAGCTTTAAGATAGCTGATAAATTAGATAATCCTGATGGCATATTAGTAAGAAGTGCGAAAATGCATTCATACGAAGTCGGAGATAATTTATTAGCAGTAGGTAGAGCGGGAGCAGGAGTCAATAACATTCCTCTAAGTGATTATGCCAAGGATGGTATTGTAGTGTTCAATACACCCGGAGCAAACGCTAATGGTGTAAAAGAATTAGTCATATGCGGTTTATTACTTTCTTGTCGTGGTATCGTTCAAGGCTGTAAATGGGCAACTACCATTTCAGACAAAGGCTCTGAGGTTGGTAAGCTTATAGAAGCAGGCAAGAATAATTTTGCAGGAACAGAAATTAGGGGAAAGACACTTGGTCTTATTGGACTTGGTGCTATAGGTGGCATGGTTGCTAATAGTGCGATTGCTCTCGGAATGAAGGTTGTCGGCTTTGACCCTTACTTATCGGTAAATGCTGCCCTAGCTTTAGACCCAAATGTTAAGAAACTTAATACCATTGATGAAGTTTACAAATGCAGTGATTTTATTTCTATCCATAGCCCATTACTTGACTCAACTCGTGGAATGATTAATACCGAAGCAATAGGCAAAATGAAAGATAATGTGAAAATTATCAATTGTGCAAGAGGCGAACTAGTTATAAATGATGATATTAAGAAAGCAATAAAAGATGGCAAAGTATCAAGTTATGTTGTTGACTTTCCTAATGAAGAATTGCTAGATTGCTGTGGAGTAATAGCTATTCCTCATCTAGGTGCATCTACAGAAGAATCTGAGACAAACTGCGCTATAATGGTCGCTAATCAATTGAAAGAATTCTTTGAACTTGGCAATGTTATTAATAGTGTGAATTACCCTAACCTTACTCTTGCTAAGACTGGAACTACAAGGATAACAATTACAGCTAAGAAATGCGATAAGCTACTTGGGATTGCTACTGAAATTATTGGCGATATTACTGGCTCTGCAAATGCTACTAATGGTGATTATAGTTATATCATTATTGATACTAATTGCATTATAAATGATAAGAAATTAGAAGCTATTAGCGAGCTTGAGGGCGCTATTAAAGTTAGAGTTATTTAATTATTCATTATCTTAATACAAATTATAAAACCACCATTCGCGAATGGTGGTTTCTTATTTCAATATATTTTTCTTATTATTAACCTAATATAGCAGGTTCAACAACTCTTTGAGTGTCAAGATAATATCTATAACCTTTTATATTATAATACCCTACAAGGTCTAACACACGAAACATCATTAATATCATAGCAAATCCTAATACATAACCAATACCTAGTGTAGACAATCCGAATAACATAAGGAATGATAATGAGAAAAGCCCCACAAAGAAATATTTAGAGAATAGAAGTTTGAACCTGTATGGAGCAGTCTTTATAGATTCAACAAAAGCTTTGAACACTGGCACATCATC
>CAZKXV010000091.1:0-5854 GCA_964556835.1 uncultured Clostridia bacterium | reverse complement strand
TCGCCGCCCTTGACAACAAATCTGTCTTATGCTCGTGTAACAGGCAAGAGAGTTAAGGGCAAGTATGCCTTAACTAAAGCACAAAAACATTAACACTGGGTGTTGCATTTAAGTTGACAATTTAATAAAAGTAAATATTTTTATTTTTTAACTTATTCTGGACCTATTTTTGTTTTTATTTCTGATTGCTTACCCGCCAACTGATTCGAACACCTAATAATTGGGTATATGCATAGTTTATCAAAATATAATAATTTTGTTAAATTTTACATTTATATACAAATTATTATACTATCATAACTATAATAATACAATTATTGATTGTATTTGATAGTCAAATATGGGCAATAACCATATGCTTTTATAAAAACTAGTACAAATTATTTTAAAACACTAATACTTAAATGCTTTCTTTAATAAATATTATGTAATATATATAAGGAGTTTTGGTATACATAAGGAGTTTTGGTAATTTTTCTAAACCTTGAATAAATGAAAGTTGCCCTAAATATTCCATTATTTTGGATACAAGAGCTAACATCACATCAATATTCTATAACAGGCTTTTTATTTACCTGTCCGTGAAATAGGGTTCACTTCAAAATGTCAATATTCTTTTTCTTTTTTTCACACCTCTATCATTTCTTGATAGACTACATTTTTATTGATACCCCTTAGTCTTGCGACTTGTTTGATTGCATCATTTTTGTCAGAGCCATTCTCGATAAGTTCTAATACTTGTTCCTTGATAGGCATATTGCTGTAGTCTACATGCTCTACTTTAGGCATTACGATAAGCACAAACTCGCCTTTTGGATTTTCTAAGTTCGCATTAGCTAGAGTGGTATGTATAACTCGCTCGTATATCTTTGTTATCTCTTTGATGATAAATATCTCTCTCTCACCATATATCTTGAAAATATCCGCTATATCCTTACTTATATTGTGTGGGCTTGAATAGAATATTACGGGTAATTTTGACTGGATATAGTCTTCTATGGTATCTCTGCGACTGTTCCCCTTACGAGGTAAAAAACCTGTAAAAGTGAATCCGCTATCAAGTCCTGCTAATGCAGCTGCAGATATCACCGCACTTGCACCGGGTATAACTTCTATTCTACAGCCTGCTTCACGAGCTAGCCTAATCACTACTGCACCGGGGTCGCTTATACAAGGCATACCCGCATCGGATACGATAGCTATATTCTCGCCATTTGCTAATCGTGATATTATTTCTTCACTCCTCTCATTTTCGTTGTGTTCGTGATAGCTAATAAGTTGTTTTTTGATACCTAAATGATTAAGCAGTTTGACCGTATGCCTTGTATCTTCACATGCTATAATATCCACTTCACCAAGAACCCTTATCGCCCTCAATGTTATATCTTCTAAGTTGCCTATAGGCGTTCCAACTATATATAATGTACTCATTATTTTCTTGTTCTCCATTTAATGGTGATAAATTAATTCTATCGCTTACGCTCTATCAAGTTAATGACTTGTTCAGTTATGGTATCATTATCATTATTCACTATTATTGTATCCATTGTCATACCTTGCTTAGCATCTTTTTTCGCCGTAATAATTACTGTATCTGCGACTTTGCCTACTTTAGGAATAAGTAAGGTAACCCTTTTTGTAATCAAATTATTTTTAGCCATTGTAATAATACATTCAGCTAATCTATTCGCCCTGTGTATCATGTAGAACCTGCCTTTAGAATTCAGACATCTACTTGCAGTTTCAGCAATATTATCAAATGTAAGCAGAACTTCTCTTCTACAAATATTAATATGCTCCGAAGCACTTCCCTCACCTGCGTTCAGTTTCTCATAAGGGGGATTGGTAACTACTATATCAAATGTGCCTAATTGCTCATAAGCCCCGACTATATCTAGCTTAATTATCTTCAATTTATCCGCTAGCCCGTTATGTTCAGCGCTTCTTCTCGCCATATCAATAAGGCAATCTTGTATATCTATACCAACTACGGTATCGGCACTAGTCTTACTGGCTATTATTGTACCTATTATGCCACTTCCGCAACCCAAGTCTAAGACTTTTGCACCTTTATTAACATCTATATAATTAGCGAAAATAACGCTATCAGAAGTAAACCTATATAACTCGCTGTTTTGTATTATTTCTAAACCATTATATCCTAATGGCTCAAATTTCTCATTTTTTAGCAGTTCAGTCATTAGAGATTAGCTTTGGTAAATATCAATGGCCATACATAAGTTGCAACAATACCTATACAGAAATATCTAAATCCATCTAATATATATCCCATTCCCTCACCGGGGTTAAAGGCATCAAACAAAGCACTAAAACCTAGTCGAACCGCCATAACAAGTGCAAAACCTAGCACAACTCTAAGCACTCTTTTCCACCACAAACCATCTACTGTGAAATTTATGTTCTTTTCTTCTAGCATAATACCTGAAATAGCACCAATTGCAAGTCCTAACATCTTGGAAGTTTCGCCTATACTTACTGAATCAGTTGCAATGTCAACAATCAATGTAATTGCAACAATTCCTGCCAGTATCCAAGCAATAAGTATCTTCTTTTCTTCGTGCTTATTCATTATCTTGCATATTGCAAAAGCAACACCAACACCAAGCAATCCGCCTACTATTGTATCAGTTGGATAATGTACGCCTAGATATACTCTTGACATCATTACATATAGAATTAAGACTACACTTAGGATAGTCAGCCATCTTTTCTTGAAATAATATGCTAATGTAGTAAATAATGAACCGGCTAATTGCGAATGTCCGCTAGGAAAAGAATAAGAAGTATTCAATCCAGTTGTATTGACTAGCATATTATCTACTTGTACATATCGAAGACTTTGAAATTCTGTATTCAAGAATGGTCTAGGTCTTGCAACTATAGTCTTGAATAATCCATTAAAGCCTATTGAGGCGAACATTGCCATTACTAAATAATAACCAAATTTCTTATTCCACGCCCAATAAACTACAAAAATAGCAATAAGCAGAAACATTTCTTCACATAGGAAAGTACCTGCGCAGAAGAAAAAGTCCATAAACTTCTGCCAACCACTGCCTTCAGCACCGCCTAAAGCTTGTATCCATTCCATTACTTTATAATCAAAACTCATAAAAATTACCTTCTTAAAATCATTGTAATCATTATATCACATTCCTATTCAGCAAGCAACAGCAAATACATTAATTAGATGCTTAAGTATAGATAATCGGATACATTATGTTAACCTTATTTATTATATTAATCTTATAAATTATCAGTTTATATATTATATAAAATCTTTTTCATATATGCTATAATAGAAATAATTCATTTTTAAGGAGAAATTATTATGGATATAGGTATAATTATATTACTAGTTATTGTAGTTCTTGCATTATTTGCTATTGTTTGGTTTATAAGTGCAAGGAATAAGTTTGTAGTCCTAAGAAACAAAGTAGAAGAAGGCTATGCGACTATTGAGGTCTACCTTAAGAAAAGATATGACTTAATTCCAAATTTGCTAGAAACTGTCAAAGGCTATGTGAAGCACGAGAAAGAAACATTTATCAAAGTTACAGAAGCGAGAAACGGAGCAATCAACGCATCTCCAGCCGAGCAAGCTGTGGCAGAGAATAATCTATCAAACACCTTGAAATCACTTTTTGCTGTTGCTGAGAGTTATCCCGAGTTGAAAGCTGATAGTCAATTTATCAATTTGCAGAACCAATTGACTTCTATAGAAACAGAATTAGCTCAATCAAGAAAATACTATAATGCATTGATTAAGAATTTCAATACTAGTATAGAGGTATTCCCTGCTAATATTGTGGCTAATATGATGAAACTTGAAAAGAAAGAATATTTTCAGATAGAAGATTCTATTGAAAGACAAAATGTCAAAATATCCTTCTAATGGTTAAAATCAAAAAAATTATTATATTTATCTTTCTATCTTTAATTTTTAGTTTATTTCCTGTTTTTGATAGTGATAGCAATATATCATATTCTAGTTTCATTGATGAAACATTCGAGATTAGCGAATTAGATGTAGAAGTTACGGTAACTGATGAGCGGATAGCATATTTCAAAGAAACCATTAATGTGGATTTTAATGAGCCTAGATGTGCGATAATTAGATACTTGCCTATGAATGGTGACATAAACTACCGTGATATCAAAGTTGCAAATAGGGAATATTCGGTAGTGAAAGATGGTAAGTTCTACAAAATTGATATGGATGCTGAGAATTTCACACCTAGCTTAGAGAGCAAAACTTATATACTAGAATATACGCTTGATTTTTCTGATGCAATAAGTTCGAATAGCGATTATGCAGAAAGTATCCCCCTCAATGTAGTTGGACAAGGTTGGCCAACTAGTATTCATAGTGCGAACATCGTGTTAACCCTCCCTGATACGCCATTGACAGCGGAATATTTTGTGGGCATACAAGGTATTACAACAGGCTTTGACAGATTAACAGTTATAAATAATGGCAATATCATTAATATCTCTACAGTTAGCACGCTGCAACCTTATGAAGGCATTACTGTTCTCTATGAGATGCCTTCGGACACTATGGCTAGCCCATTTGATACTAATCTAATTATTTTTATTGTGATAGGAGCTCTATTGGTTTTGGGCGCATTATTATTATTCTATTTCTTAGGAAGGGATACGGATATTATACCTATTGTCAATTTCACAGCACCGAAAAATATGACTCCGGCTGAAGTTGGGTATCTTATCGACCATAAAATATCTAACGCTGATATGACCTCACTAATATTCTATTGGGCGTCACACGGTCATATGAAAATTATTGACCAAGTTGGTGATGATTTCACATTTATAAAGAAAAGCAATTTAGACGATGATCATTATTTATTCGAAGAGATAATGTTTAATAGATTGTTCAGTAAGAAAAATGAAACATCAATGAATGAGCTTAAAGAAAATTACTATACTTATATTGATAATGGCAAAAGTGCAATTATTAAGAAACATAATAAAATTATGTATGACAAAAATTCTTTTATCGCCGCACTAGCTATGACTGCTGTAAATATCCTATTCTTTATTATAGCTTTTGTTAGCGCCTGCAATATTATTAGTACTAGCTACAGCAATGGCGCATTCTTGCTTTCAATTATTTTCGGAGCAGTATTACTCTTAATAGGCATATCAATCATTTATTATGAACCTAAGCTATACCATAAAAAAATAATATTAAAAATAATTTACTTTATGCTATGCGGTTTAACCTTACTTCTATCCTACAAAATAATTAGAAATGCAGGTATTTCTCAATCATTATCTAGAATTATATCGGCAACATTTGCAATAAGTATGAGTATCACACCTTTCATAATGAACAGAACAGAAAAATATAATGAAATATTAAATAATCTGTTAGGGTTCAAAGACTTTATTACTCTTGCCGAAAAAGAAAAGCTAGAGGCGTTATTAGAAGAAAATCCTAGTTATTATTATGATATTTTGCCTTATGCCAATGTCTTAGGCGTTTCAGATATTTGGGAAGATAAATTCAAAAGTATTGCTATTGCACCTCCTGACTGGTATACAGGAACTAGGCATTTCCATTATGGTGTATTCAATAGTAGAATGTCTCATAGTATGTCTTCTCGACCTGCTAGCACTGGCGGAGGTTCTGGCTTTAGTGGCGGCGGCGGCGGTGGTGGTTTCAGCGGCGGCGGTGGCGGCTTCGGCGGCGGCGGTGGCGGCTCTAGATAATAACATTTTTAACCGAATAAATCAAAAGGCAAGCCATTAAGGCTTGCCTCAGACTGTAGACAAACCCCTTTGATAAATTGAGTATCAAAGGGGTTTT
>CAZKXV010000090.1:0-5858 GCA_964556835.1 uncultured Clostridia bacterium | reverse complement strand
AAGTATGGGTGTCTACAACAACCAATAGTAGAACCGGAACAAAGATATCTACTACTTCCCAAAAACGCAAATACTTTTTCCTATGTGTTTGTGGAGGCGGAGGCGGTGGAGGCGGAAGCAACAGTGCTCAATCTGGAGGCGGTGGCGGTGGTGGTGCTTATGCCTATTCAGTTATAGAACTAACTTTAAATTATAAACACAAATTAATAGCAGGGGCAAGAGGCTCTGGTGGTAGTAAGGATAATAATGGTACATCGGGAGGAACATCGAGCATAGCATTCTATACTAGCCACAGTTCAAATACACCAGCACATACCTTATTATTGCGTGGCGGGTCAGGTGGCAAAAGTGGATATAATGGCGGCGGTGGAGGAACCTACGGTTCCACATCCGGAGCAAGTACAGCTTACGGCAAAATACATATGATTTATTATAGAAACGGGGCATCTGGTGGTAGTAGAAATAATTCGGGAAACTCGGCAGCAGCAAACTTTAATTGCTATATGCCAGAGGGTGGGAATATAACTTATCTAACCGGGCTTGGTGGCAGTGAAAACAATGGAGGAGGCGGAGGAGGCTCACCATTAGGGAATGGGGGAAACGGCGGTTCTAATAATAGCAATGGTGGAGATGCTTCTGGTTATGGTGCAGGTGGAGGAGGTGCAAAATATGTTGTTTTTTCAAGTAGATCAGGTGGTACTGGGGCGTATGGATATGTAGCATTATATTATTAAAAATTAAAATATTATGTTACAATATATTATATAGAATTTAAAGGAGAATTATAAATGGAGAAAAAAACAATAAAACTTACTATTATAAGCATATGCTTATTGTTAATTGTTGGTGGATTGATATTAGTAGTTCAATACGGTCCTAGAAATAACTATGATTATGTTGCAATTAATCAGGGTTCTGATCAATATGGTCCAGATTTGAGACAATATCAAATTAGTTCGTATAGATGTAAAAATGATAGTTATGTTATAAATATACTTGATGGACCACAAATAGTTGTGTCAAAGGAAGTCTGTATTTTATCAGAGACCCCCATTGTAGACAGTGACGGAGAATTATATGATACACGTGATTTTGCAGATTAATATATAATTATAAAATGATTACGCCATGCTTATGTATGGCGTTTTTAAATACTAAAAATTAGGAGTAAGTTATGGCAATAATAGAGAAAGATACGGGGCATTATTATAAAGTTAATTTTGATGAGTGCAGTATTCGAGGGACAAAAGTTTATGTTAATTATACAACGTATAAGAGTGAAGGCGAGCGAAATAAAGAGAAGATAAGACAGGATGCGATGGCGTCCTTTTTTTATAGACTAAGGCAAGTTGTTGATAATACAGAAAAAGAGCTTTTGGAAGAAGTTAATAAGTTAGGGGTTAAGCCTGAAAATATAATCAGTAAAGAAGATAACTATAAGATAGATAAGGATAAGTATCCTGTATTAAGAGCAAAGCAGGAATTATGTGGTGAACTAGCTAGCTATGAAAATAAATTGTTTCAGGATTTTTATAAATATGGAGATAAGCATAATGTGCTAAGTATTAATAAAAATACGAAAGCATTGCTAATGGATATAGGATATTCTAAAGAGTGGAAAGACAGTCCTGTATGTATTATGAATAGTGCAGAGATATATGTTGGTGAATACAATGGAGAGATAATAAATCAAGAGTTCTATTATAATAGGTTAAAAACAGTTATGAATGACAGTATAGAAGATTGTTAAGGAGGATAGAGTATGCAGGTTATAACAATAGTACTTAGCACAGGAGCAAGTGTTATTAGTGGAATGGCACTTTTTTATTTGCAAAGGTTTTTTGCTAAGAAGGATAGAGAGGAGAAGGAGATACAAAAGGCGAAAGCTAAAGAGAATATATTGATATTGAAAAGTATTAATGCCGTAGGTAAACTCACCGAGGCTAATGCAATTGCGCTTAGAGATGGTAAGACAAATGGCGAGTTGAAGCAAGCTATGGATGCACATGAAGAAATAGAAAAAGAGATGTTTGAATATCTATTAAAAGAAAACAGTAAAAAAATGATATAGGAGGTCAAGAAATTATGACAGAAATTATGCAGGTTATGGCAGTGCCATTAATAGTAGCGATTGTATATGCAATCATTGAAGGATATAAATACCTTGTAAAAGGAAAAGAGAAGTACACTTATTACATACCAATAATAGCTGGGATAACGGGAGCAATTATAGGTGTAATAGCTTTCTATGTTTCACCCCAAGTAATGCCAACAGAAAATGTACTTTTAGCATGTTTATATGGAATAGTAAGCGGACTATCTGCAACAGGTACTAACCAAATATTTAAGCAAATAGCAAATAAAGGGAGGATAGATAAAGAATGACAATACCTAGAATGAGAACTATCCCAGAAGCACTTAAGATGATAAAAGAAAAAGATCAAGATACCTCAATAACCTTATATGCTATAAAAAAATTATGTCAAAATAGCAAAATAAATAGCATACATATTGGGAACAAAATACTACTAAATTTTGATGACTTAATAAGCTTAATTTGTAATGATAAAGTCTAGGGGTTTCTCTAGACTTTATATATGTTATAGGGTATTGTTTGTTTCAATAACATAAGGAGGTTAGTTATGGCTACAGTAACTAAAAGAGTGGGCAAGAAAGGCGTATCCTATCTTGTTCAAGTAAAAATACGAGATAAGGGAAGCGGAAAAAGAATTATTAAAAGTTCTACTTGGCACGCTCCTAGTGGAATTACCCAATATCAGATAAAAAGAGAGTTGGATAAATATGCGTCCGAATATGAAACGAGAGTTCGTGAGCAAGAAGCTTTGATAGATTTATCAAAGAGCAGGAAGGAAATAACCTTCAAGGCATATGCGGGTGAATGGTTAGATAGAGTTAAGCTTAATCACTCATTAAAGTACTACACTAGTTGCAAGGATTCAATCGAATACTCAAATAAACATATAGGTGGATATAAGTTGAGAGAACTAAATCCCAGTATAATACAGAGGTTCTTTGATAAAATTGATGCAAGAAAAAAGATAGTAACACAAATAGTTGTTAAGCCAAGATTAAGAAAGTTAATGCGTGAAACAGGTATAGGGTATATGAAACTCACTGATGAATATGGAATATCCAATAGTACACTATGTCACATGTTACAGTATAAACAGGTAAGTATTGAGACTGCAAAAAGTGTTGCGGATATATTCAAAAAAGAGGTTGAGGAACTATTTAATGTAAGAAAGCTTGTGACATCATATGCCCATGAAACCAATGGACAGATAAAAAGAACCGTTAGGGCGATATTATCAGTGGCAAAAAAGCAGAGGCTAGTCAAAGATAATTATGCTACAGCAGACTTCATAAACTTCCCGAAGAAACCCCATAAAGAGATTGTCTGCTATGAGGGAGACCAAGTAGGTAGGTTCTACAAGGCTATTATGGAAGAAAAAGATATAAGGATAAAAACATCGATGTTAACCCTTCTGTCAACAGGAGTTAGAAGGGGCGAGCTGTGTGGTCTAGAATGGAAGGATATAGACTTCGATAAATCTACTATAACGATAGCAAGGTCTGTAATAACGGTTAAAGGTTATGGAGTAATTACGAAAGAGCCTAAGACGGAAGCTTCTAAGCGGACCATAAGTATTCCTCAAGTATTAGTGAATCAATTAATGAAATATAAAGAATGGAAAGATAAATATAAGATGGAATATGGTGACCTTTGGTTTGAGAACGATAGGCTATTTACAAGAGAAAATGGTGAAAGGATACACCCCAGTAGCTTACGTCGCTGGCTAAAAATAATGCTTAGAGGAACAGAACTACCATTCATAACTATTCATAGTTTAAGGCATACAGCAATCACCTTTATGATTATGGAAGGGGTTCCTATGGCTGTAGTATCAGGTAGAGCGGGTCATGCAAAGATAAGTACCACAAGCGATATCTACACCCACTTCACAAAAGCAGGAGACCAGCAGGCATCAGACAGGCTAGACAACGCATTCTCCCAAATGGGGTAAGCTACATTGACCGTATGAGGAAACTCGTACGGTCTTTTTTTGCGTTATGATATTTCAACTTTGCAAATATTGTTAAATTATGGTATTATGTATTTATGAAACATACAAGGGATTCTATTTTAAATTCTGAAAATAAATATAATAGCCAGTTAGATGATATTGCTAACTCTAGTTTACACCAGCAATTAGTTTACTTTGTAGGAGCTGGAGCATCTATGGGTTACGGCTTGCCAAATTGGCAAGGGTTTGCTGATGCATATTTGAATAAATTATACAATTTAGGAATAATATATTACCGAACAAAAGAAAAGTTAAAACAAAGACCCTATTTAGAAGTTTTATCAATTTGTGAAAAATTAATGGAAGGAAAAAAGGATCGGTCAGCTTTTTTATATGATTTATTTGTGCCTAATTATGATAAAGGTAAAAATGGTATATGTATATATGATACTTTAGTAAAAATACCTGCAACATATATTAGTACAAATTACGATTGTTTTTTATTAGAGGCGTATAATAAAAATAGGCGGGAAAACAATTCTTCTCCTAATAAGCCATTTGTTTCCATCTTGCCAACCGTTGAATTAAATAAAGAAAGCAAAGTTACCCAAATACATGGTTATATTAGGAAAAAGGAAAATGGCGAAACTGAAAGTGATTGTTTAAGTGAAAAGCTAATAATTTCTAATAAAGATTATATAAATAAATATCATTTAAATCAGGATAAAGGCAATGCAAAAGAATTAGAAAAAATATTAACGAAAAACACTATAGTTTTTATTGGTTATGGATTAGGCGAGATAGAAATACTCCGATACTTACTGAATAATAACACTTCTGATGAAACACCACCTAGATATTTATTGCTTGGCGTGCTATCTGACGATTATGATTATTTAAATACTTATCAAGAATACTTATCTGATTATGGAATAGAAATAATACCATATATTATAACAGAGAAAGGGCACGATACTTTAGAAGATGTATTAAAAAGTATCATAGATTTAGGTCAAAAATTAAAAACAAAAGAAATAAATGAGAATATAGATAAAATATACAAACTTAATAAAAGTAATATAAACGAGGGGCTTAAAATTATTAAATCAAATCCTAAGTTAATATCATATTTTACAGATAAAGTCTTTGAGTATAAAGGCAGTGAATCATATACATATATGAAGACAAATAATTTATTCGAAGCATTATCTATTAACTATCGTGGTTGGTCAAGACCTCTAATTTTTATAGATGCATATCTTAATACATATGCAAAAGAAATATATGAAAAATCTCAGGATACTTTTGGAGAAAAATTAAAGGTTTTAATAACTGGATATATGGAAGACCCGTTATATACTAAAAGTATTCATTTTCAAGTAAATTTTATGTTTGAAGAAATAGCGAAAGTAACTTCTGCTAAAAGCTTTATTGAATTGCATAAAAAATGGATGGAGACAGGAAAGAATAGTAATTTCAATAATGATTATAGGTCTATTGAGTTTACATTACAAAAAGTTTTAAAAGTATTTTTATCCAAATCTACAGAAAATGAATGTCAAGACCTAGCCTTTATAAATTACATTTTTTCTTTAGATGACAAAAAATTATTAAATCAGGTATTAATAAATTTATACAGAAAAGAAGAATATAATAGTATCGTTGAAAAATATCCTGAAGAATTATTTAATTTAACATTAGAAAAAATAATTGAGGAAACAAAAAAAGAATATGAGTGGGATTATAAAGGTACTGTAATTAAAGGCATAAAGCAAAATAATGAATATATAATTATTTATAATGAATTGGAAT
>CAZKXV010000089.1:0-5929 GCA_964556835.1 uncultured Clostridia bacterium | reverse complement strand
AACATTTCACTTGCATGGGGTATAGCAAATCCACTGTAATCACTACCGCCAATTAGTCTTGCAATCTCACTTACCCTACTATCTCCATCTAATATGGTTAGATTAGTTAAAGTCTTATTTTCCTTAGTGGACTTGACAATTAGATAATGATTATCAGCCATTGAAGCTAGCTGTGGCAAATGAGTTACGGCAATTACTTGCCTATCTCTAGATATGTTGCAGAGTTTTTCGGCAACTACTTGTGCAATGTTCCCGCTTATTCCGGAATCAATTTCATCAAATACCATACAATCAATCTTATCTAGTCTTGCTGTAATGTTCTTTATTGCGAGCATAAATCTGGACATCTCACCACCGGAAATAATCTTGCCTAGTGGCTTGAGAGGTTGACCAACATTCGGAGAAATAAGAAACTCTATTCTATCATAACCTATTTCAGATATGTATTCTTCATTGCTGGATATATCTACTACAAATGTAGTTCCTTTCATTCCCAAATCGTTCAACTCATGAATAATATCATCAGACAATGCTTTACTAGCCTTGACTCTTAATTCATTAATCTTCTTGCATTCAGAGACTAGCGAGTTCCTAGCTTTATCGTATTCTATGTTCAATTCAGCAATCAGTTCGCTTGAATTATTCAACATATCATATTCTTCAGAAATTTTGTCTAAGTAAGCCATTAAATCATTGCCATATTTTCTTTTGAGCATTTTAATTTCTTGCAATCTGCACTCTAATATGTCAGCTTTTCGCTCATCATAATCAAAATCAGCTAGATAATCTTTCAAAGACATTGTAATATCTGCTACTTCACAAGCCACACTTCCTAGTCTTATATATAAGTCTTCTAATACTTTATCATATTGAACTACACTTGAAAGCATTGATTCTGCTGTACTTGTCATACTATCACAAGTCACATCATCGCTAATAACTAAGCTATTATAAGCACTATTTACACCGCTTACAATTTTTTCTGCACCATGATATTTTGTCCTTGTAGCAAGGAGTTCCTCTTCCTCATTTTCTTTTATATCGGCTTTCTCTATCTCTTCTATCTGAAATCTAAGTGTATCTAGCTTTCTTTTCATTTCTGATTCGCTACCAAACTTAGAAAGCTTATTCTTGACAGATATCATTGAATGGTATAATTTAGAAACCTTCGCTCTGTCTTTAGCTAGACTACCATATTCATCAAGGATTTCTATATGATTACCCACATTAAGAAGAGATTGGTGTTCGTGCTGACCATATATATCCGCAAATAATAAAGTAAGCTTTCTTAGCATTCCTAATGTCACTACTTTGCCATTAATTCTACATTCATTTCTGCCCTCAACATTCATAACACGCTTAATTATAACTTCTTCTTCTGGTTCAATATCAAGTTCGGTCATAGCCTCGACTATCTTATCATTAAGACTAATATTGAAAAAAGCTTGTACTTCTGCATTACTTTCCCCTGCTCTAATAAGAGTTTTGTCTGCTCTATCACCTAACACAAAAGTTAGAGAGTCAATAATAATTGACTTACCTGCGCCAGTCTCGCCAGAAAGAATGTTAAGCCCTTTCCCAAGAGATATATCACATTCTGTAATTAGAGCAATATTCTTGATATTAATTGATGTTAGCATAGTCTAATATGTAAACTGTTTTAATCGTGTAAGCACACTTTTAATTGCCAAAATATTGGATACAATAACCAGAACGGTATCATCTCCTGCAAGAGTTCCTACAATATCTGAAATCTTAAGTTTGTCTATCATTGCACCAGCAGCACTTGCTCCTCCACTAACGCATTTTATTACTATAATATTTTGAGCAGATTCCATTGTTAGCACAGCGTCTTTGAAAAGATTAAGCATAACGCTTGCATCTTCAGTTTCTTCCCTATTTACATATACATAACGATATTTTCTGTTCTCGCCTAGAATCTTGTATAATCCTAATTCTTTAATGTCACGACTAACCGTAGCTTGTGTAACATTAAAGCCAATATCCAATAATCTTTTTACTAATTCTTCTTGTGTTGTGATATCGAATTTAGTAATCAAATCAATTATTTTCAAGTGTCTTTCTACTCTTGCCATTATCTATCTGCTCCTGTATTACTCCAATAATTTAATTTTATTAACAATCTTTGATAGAAATTATCTTTCTTAAATCTTATAAATCTAGCTGTAATATCAGCTTTTTTTACACTAACAATACCTTCATTATCCAAAGTAGCTTTCTGTCTTCCATCAAGAATAAGCTTTGCACTAATTCTATCATTCTTCAATGTAAGCTTTATATTACTATTATTAGATACAACTATTGGTCTATTATGCAATGAGTGTGGGCAAACTGGATTAATAATAATTGCTTTCATATTAGGGGCAAGAATAGGTCCGCCTGCCGACATAGAATATGCGGTTGAACCTGTAGGAGTAGCTAGCAAAACTCCATCACCATTGTATCTGTCGATATATTCATTGTCTATATGGACGTCTATTGTTGTCGCACCAAAGTCTTCAGCTCGACATACAAGAACTTCATTAAGTGCATAGAACTTCTCTCCGTATAAAGTAGCTTCTAACATATCCCTTTCTTCGATATAATACTTACCCTCGATGTATTTATCTATAAAGCAACCTATATCGTCTTTTTTCTCAAGTTCACTAAGAAATCCAATATTGCCGAAATTAAGTCCAAGAATAGGTACAGAGTTAGAAGCACAAGCTTCAACTATACTAAGCATTGTACCATCTCCACCAAGCACCATTAACATATCAATAGCATCTTCATTTAATAAGGTTATTAGCTTTATTTCATCTTCGCTACAATAAACGCTACAGAATAAACTCTTAGACTTGACAATATCGGCTATTCGCATAGCACCCAAATGGTCTTTATCCTTAATATTATTTGAAAATACTCCAATACGCATAACTTACCTTCTTATGTATATTATACATTAATTTGCATAATTATTCAATTCTTTTTTCATTTATACAGTTATATGAGCAAGAAATTCTATATTTTTGTTTTTTTCGAAAGGTATGTACTCGCATACCTTATGCACAATGAATTTTTCAGCTTCAAGATAATTCTTTAATCCCTCAATAACTGTGTTATAAATAATTTTATCCTTAACAACACCTCTTTTGTCAAGATTGTTCTTGCCAACTTCAAATTGCGGTTTAATAAGTGCTATGATATCTGCATTGTCTTTGATGAGAGCCTTTAATGGCGGTATTATTAACCTTAATGATATATAACTAACATCAATAACTACTAAGTCAGCAAATTCTCCTATATCATCATAGGTTAGGTATCTTGCATTAAGCCTATCTTTGATAATAACTCTATCATCGTTCTTAAGTTCATCAGAGAAAGCACATTCGCCTACATCTATTGCATAGACTTTAGCAGCGCCATTTTTCAATAGATAGTCTGTAAATCCTCCATTGCTTGCACCTATATCTAAACAAGTTCTATTAGTACAATCAATATGGAAGTTGTCAATTGCAGTAGCTAATTTGTAGCCCCCTTGCGAAGCATAATCTAAATCTTGCACTTTGACAATATCTGTCTCTTTCACTTCATAGCCAGCTTTGGTAATTACTACACCATTGACAGAAACATATCCTTTCTTAATAACAAGAGATGCTCTTGAACGAGTTGCAATATTTAATTGTAATAAGTATTTATCTAAACGCATTAGAAATTATCTATTGCTAATTGAATGTTATATGTGTCTAGTTTAAGAATCTTAAATAACTCTTGCATACTACCTTGTGGCACAAAGATATCTTTGACTGCAAGTGGTTTTATAATTTGATTTATGCCACGACTGGCATAATAAGAAGAAATAATCGAAAAAAGTCCACCATTAATTACATTGTCTTCAATGGTGATAATTTTCTTTCCTATCAATGAATCTAGAACTTCTGTGTCATAAGGTTTTAAGAATCTTGCATTAAATAATGTCGTATTAGTATTTTCGCAAGCTTTATAAGCGTTTTCTACCATTTTAGCACCTGTTGCAATTACTACTACTTCGCTATCATAGTCTAAGAGTTTAGTCCATTTCGCATACTTGACAGGTTCAGCTTTGATAGTAAGCAATGAACCGCCTCTCGGATATCTTATTGCTAGCGGCTTATCATAGCTTAGTGACCACTCAATCATTAGATTAAGTTCATCTAAATTCATAGGAGATAGTATAGTCATATTCGGTATTAGGTTCAAATAACTAATGTCGAAAGTCCCTTGATGAGTTTCGCCATCTCTACCTACTATACCGCTTCTATCAACTAGAAAAGTTACATTTTGCTGTTCTATACAGACATCGTGCAATATTTGGTCAAATGCTCTTTGTAAAAAAGTAGAATATACAGCATAATATGGTTTATAGCCTGCTGAAGCTAAAGAGGCACACATTGTTGCCGCATGTTGCTCAGCAATACCCACATCATAGAAACGGTCAGGAAACTCTTCAGAATAAGCAGAAAGTCCACAACCATCTTTCATCGCACAGGTCACTGCAATAACTTTTTCATCTTTTCTAGCAATATTTATAAGACTTTGTCCTGCTTGCTTCGAAAATGTGTTTCCAACAAATTTCTCGCCTTTCGCACTTAAACCATGGTAATTGCTCGGTTCATCCATAGCAAATTGATGACCATAACCCTTAGTTGTAGAAATATGAACGATAACTGTTTTTCTATAGTTCTTAGCGATTGAAAGATATCTAATAAGTTGTTTCATATCATGTCCATCTACTGGTCCAAAATATTTTACACCATAATCATCAAAAGGCAAACTTCCCTGAATAAAATACTTGACAGTATTTTTGAGTATTCTTAGTCTTCTTATGGTTCTATTTCTAGGATTCTTCTTAAGCTTTTCTCTAGTATAAGTCTTAAGTTCAGAATACCATCTTTTTGTATGCATTTTAGCTAGTGAATTTGCTATAGAACCTACACTCTTGTCTATAGACATATTATTATCATTGATTATTATTATCTGATTTCCTTCAATATTAATCAAATCATTAAGAGCCTCGTGTATCATACCTCCAGACATAGAACCATCACCAATTATGGAAACGATATTATAGTCTTTGCCTGATAATGCTTTTGCTCTCATTTGTCCACAGGCAACAGATATAGAAGTACTTGCATGTCCACTAATGAATACATCATGTGGGCTACTCGCCGCCTTAGTGAAACCAAATTCTCCGTTTAATGCTCTTAGAGTTTTGAATCTTTCATATCTACCGGTAAGAAGTTTATGTGCATAAGATTGATGACCTACATCAAATATTATTTTGTCTATAGGTGAATCAAAAAGATAATGAACAGCGACAGATAAATCAACCACACCAAGTGCAGATGCCAAATGTCCGCCATTCAATTCAACTGTTTGGATTATATAATCTCTAATTTCGTCCGCAAGCGATTCTAATTGTAGGATACTGAAACCTTTTAAATCATCAGGAGAGCTTATGTGTTCAAGTATAGACATTATTTCATCTCCTTAACGAATAGAGCAAGGAATTTAGAAACCTTGAATACTATATCTTTGGAATTGTTCATTGCAATATGTTTCATAAAAGATTTGCCTCCGACTGTTACAGCCGCAACAATACTGCTCATAAAAACTGTTAGAAACATTAAATTAATTTCAGGATATAAAATTGATGTCGCAGTCACAATTACGACAACAAAGGCACCACTCAATATACCGCAAATATCTCCGACTACATCTGCACAAATATTTGCTACAATGCTAGCTTTAGATAATAAAGTAATAGCCATTCTACTGCCTTTTATACGTTTGGAGGCCATAGAGGCAAATGGAGCAATATCACAAGCTGTAAAAGCGACTCCTATACCATCAAAGAACACTCCTACTATAATTAGTAACAATAATAACA
>CAZKXV010000088.1:0-5960 GCA_964556835.1 uncultured Clostridia bacterium | reverse complement strand
GAAACTGCATACTGCTAGAAGTCGAAATGACCAAGTTGCTACAGATTTGAGATTGTATTCAATGCAATCAATAATTAAGCTTCAAGACTTATTGTTAGACCTAATAAAAGAACTAATCAAGATTAGTGAAGCTAATCTAAATACTGTTATGCCAGGCTTTACACATATGCAGAAAGCACAACCTGTAACACTCGCACATCATATGATGGCTTATGCAGAAATGTTCAACAGGGATTTAGAACGATTGACAAGTACTTATGAGAGAACCTCGTCATTACCTTTAGGTAGTTGTGCCTTAGCTGGAACATCTCACCCAATCAATAGAGATAAAGTAGCTGAGTTACTAGGCTTTAGTAAAGTAGCAAGAAATAGTATGGATGCTGTAAGTGACAGGGATTTTGTTGCCGAATATATATTCGATTGCAGTCTTATCATGATGCATCTTTCAAGGTCTTGCGAAGAAATTATCACTTGGGCTAGCGATGAGTATAAATTCATCAATATTGACGATTCTTATGCAACAGGTTCAAGCATTATGCCTCAAAAAAAGAATCCTGATATGGCAGAGCTTATTCGTGGCAAGGTTGGTAGAGTTTATGGCTCAATGATTACTATTCTAACTGTGATGAAAGGACTTCCCCTCGCCTATAACAAGGATATGCAAGAGGATAAGGAATGTCTATTTGATGCAGAAGAAACTGTTATTAGTTGTCTAAAGGTATACACAGGAATGCTACAAAATATCACATTCAATGAAGAAAAAATGTTAGTTTCAGCGAAACAAGGCTTTACAAATGCAACAGATGTAGCTGATTACTTAGTTGAACAAGGTGTTGCATTCCGTACTGCTCATGAAATTACAGGGAAGTTAGTATTGAAAGCGATACAGACAGGAAGATTACTTGAAGAACTTACTTTAGAAGAGTTCAATTCATATACTTATAACAAGTTGATTTTCAAGAAAGATATATATGTTCGACTTCAACCTCAGACAATAGTAAGCCTGAAAAAAAGCAAAGGCGGACCTGCTCCAAGTTCTGTGCAGATTAATATTAAAGAACTGAAAGATTATTTATTTACTGATGAAAATGAATAAAAAAATTGATTATATTATATAATAGAAAACTGCAAGCTACGATACTTGCAGTTTTTTTTGTATTGTTATACCCTATTAATAACTATTTTCTAACTTGACCTTCTCCATAGAGAACATATTTGACTGATGTCAGTTCTTTAAGGCCTAAGGGCCCTCTAGCATGAAGTTTCTGCGTGCTTATGCCCATCTCTGCTCCCATTCCAAACTCAAATCCATCGGTAAATCTTGTTGAGGCATTGACATATATTGCCGCAGCATCTACACATTTACAGAATAAATCTGCATTATCTTTGTTCTTAGTGATTATTGCTTCTGAGTGTTTTGTATTATGTTCATTAATCCATTCAATAGCTTGTTCTATACCATCAATAATTTTTATGCTAATCTTATATGCTAGATGCTCAGTGTAATAATCTTCATCATTTGCATTACCTATCATTGAGCATATT
Source organism: uncultured Clostridia bacterium (assembly GCA_964556835.1). Taxonomy (GTDB): domain Bacteria; phylum Bacillota; class Clostridia; order Christensenellales; family CAZKXV01; genus CAZKXV01. The sequence continues at coordinate 4,415 of CAZKXV010000088.1, read as the reverse complement.
AACTGTGCCCTTTCACAACCTACCATTTCAACATTAGCGCCTAATAATTTTGCACATACAACAGGCAAAAATTCTTCAGCTATATCAGCTGATACAATTAACTGTTCACAAGCATTGCATACGGAAGGTCTTTGAACTTTTGCATTATATACTATCTCAGTAGCCATATCTATATCAGCTGAAGCATCGACAAATATATGACAGTTTCCTCCAGCAGATGCAATAACAGGCATAGTAGCATTAGATAGTACCCAGTTTTTCAAAGTGTCTCCACCTCTTGGAATTACTACATCTATAGTCTTTCCTTGTTGTAGTAGTTCAAGTGTTGTTTCTCTGCTTTCATCATCAACGAATTGAATAACACTACTATCATAACCTTTACTTGTTAGAGCTTCTTTCATAACTCTATATAATTCCCTATTAGAATTAATTGAATCCTTACTACCCCTTAGGATGACAGCATTTCCACTCTTAATAGTTAGAGCAGTACAGTCAACTGTAACATTAGGTCTAGCTTCATAAATAATAGCAATTACACCTAGTGGCGCACGAACTTTCGTAAGCTTGATACCATTATACATTTCTCTTTCTTCAACTACTTCAAGTACAGGGTCATTAAGCTTAATAATAGCACGAACACCATCTGCCATACCTTGAATTCTGCTATCAGTTAACCTTAATCTGTCTATAAAGGTACTATCTTTACCATTCTTTTCGGCATTAATAATATCTGTATTATTGATTTGTTTAATGGTTTTAGCATTATCAATAATAGCATTAGCTATAGTATCAAGCATAGCATTCTTCGTATTTGTATCAGCTCCAGCGAAACTTTTGCTTGCCTTTGAGGCTTTATTACATAAATCAATTACATTCATTCCAAACCTACCCTTCTACCAATTCAACATTATAATGTAAGTTCTGTACATCGTCCATCTCTTCCAATGTGTCTATAAGTTTAGTTATTCGTTTTATCTGGCTTTCATTATCAATATATAGAACATTCTGTGGAATATATTCAAGATTAGACTCTAGAATTTCTAATCCCGCCTTTTCTATATTTGCAAGAACACTGCTAAAATTTGAGACTTCAGTATATATTAAGTAGCTTTCCTCTGTGCTTATAACATCTTCTGCTCCTGCATCAACGGCTATCATAAATGCGTCATCTTCTTCTAATTTTTCGTTAGAAATCTCAATCACACCTTTTCTATCAAACATATAAGATACACAACCAATTTGTCCTAAGCTACCGCCTGATTTATCAAAATAGTGTCTGATATCACCTGCAGTTCTATTCTTATTATCGGTTAAAGTTTCTACTATAAAGGCTGTTCCATTGGGACCGTATCCTTCATAGGTGATACTTTCATAATTAACTGAACTTAAGTCACCCGATGCTTTCTTGATTGCTCTTGAAATACCGTCATTTGGCATATTATTAGACTTCGCTTTGCTTATTGCATCTCTTAATCTACTATTACTGTTTGGATCAGAACCGCCCTCTTTTACAGCGACAGCAATTTCTCTACCAATTTTAGTAAATATCTTTCCTCTTACAGCATCATCTTTAGCTTTTTTGTGTTTTATAGTTGCCCATTTACTGTGACCTGACATTTTTTCCTCCTATTATATACATTGCTATACCACAAGCTACTCCTGCATTAAGTGATTCTATGCCCCTATTCATAGGCAAGCTAATTACTCTTTCAGTTATAGCAAGTATTTCCTTAGATATTCCTTGCGATTCGCTACCTATAGCTAAAGCACAGGGGGTAACAACATCTGTATCAAATATATTTTCGCCATTCATATCAAGTGAAATGATTGGGATTCTTATAATTTTTCTAATTTCATCATAATCCGTATTATATATATTTACACTCCATATTCCGCCCATCGTTGAACGTATTGTCTTACTAGAGTAAATATCAACACAATTTACTGTATATATATCATTGAACCCACAGGCACATGCAGTACGAATTATTGTACCCATATTTCCGGGGTCGCTTATTCTATCTAATATTAGCGAATTGCCATTGGGAGAAGATATTGGTAAATTTGGTATCTTAAGAACTGCAAGTATACCACTAGGGCTAACAGTATCGGCTATCTTATTAAATATATTATCAGATACTTCATACTTAATACAATCAAATTTTTCAGATATTTCAACTAATTCATGTCTTGCATTCTCATTGATATATAATGCTACTATTTCTTCAGTACTCGGAATACTGCTAACCAATGTTACACCTTCAACAACATACTCACCGTATTTTATACGATTTTTCTTATCTTTAAGCTTGATTACCTTCTTAATATTCTCATTTGCATTTGATGATATTACCATATTTCTCCATATAAAAAAGCCTTTCTATCTCTCATAGAAAGGCTATTTTTTAGTTATGCTAATTTAGATTTGGCTTGTTCACATAATGCTGTAAAGCCTTCGCTATCTTTAACTGCTATATCCGCAAGTACCTTACGGTTAAGAGATATTTCCGCAAGTTTTAGACCGTACATAAATTTCGAATATGATAGTCCATTAAGTCTTGCAGCTGCATTTATTCTAGCAATCCATAATCTTCTGAAATCTCTTTTCTTCTGCTTACGTCCGATATATGCATAATTTAGTGATTTCATTACAGCTTGCTTAGCTACTCTATATAATTTGCTCTTGCCCCCGAAATATCCTTTCGCAAGCTTCATTACCTTTTTCTTCTTTTTGCGTGATGTTACGCCTCTTTTAATTCTCATAATTCACCTCTCCTACGAAATTAGATTTCTCATAGTTTTTTCTTGTGACTTATCTACATAAGTACCACTTCTCAATCTTCTTTTTCTCTTAGTTGATTTTTTGGTTAAGATATGACTTTTGCCTTGTCTATATCGTTTTACTTTTCCTGATGCAGTGAGTTTAAATCTTTTCTTTGCACCGCTGTGTGTTTTAGCTTTAGGCATTATAAATTCCTCCTATTTTATTTCTTAGGTTTTGCTGGGGAAAGGAACATTACAAATATCCTTCCAGCCCTAGCGGGTTTCTTCGATACTACGCAATAGTCCTTTACTCTTTCGTAGAAATCTTCCAGTACTTTATTAGCGATATCAGGATGAGCTTGTTGACGTCCACGCATTCTTACGCTGACCTTAACTTTATCGCCTTTTTCCAAAAACTTAATAGCATTCTTAACTTTAATATTAATATCACCTATATCAATAGCTACAGATAATCTTATTTCCTTAAGATCAACAACTACTTGGTTCTTCTTGGATTCTTTTAGTTTCTTAGCTTGGTCAAATTTGAACTTACCATAGTCTAATAACTTACATACAGGTGGTTGAGCATTGGGTGATACTTTCACTAAATCTAAATTCCTATCATTAGCTTCTTTCTGCGCTTGTTGCGCTGACATAACACCAAGCATTGTACCCTGATCATCAATTACCTTAACTTGACTATCACGAATCTGTTCGTTAATTTGAAAGTTCTTAATAGATATATCCTCCTAACATTAAAATTGTGGACAGCAAAAGCTATCCACAAATAATATCTTATTTGTATACCAAGTACAACGAAATGCATTTGGTGAGAAGTAGCTTCTACTTATTTACTATATGATATTAACAAATTACCAAAACTATGTCAAGTATTTATAAAGCTTTTGTAGAAATTTCTAATAATAATTTATCCCGTAACGCTTCTATACTCATTGTTCCTAATATTCCATCTTTCCTTGAGCGAACAGAAACTACATTATCTACTACTTCTTTATCCCCTATAATCACCATATAATTTATCTTTTCTAATTGTGCCGCTCTAATCTTATATCCGATTTTTTCATTTCTGTTGTCTACTTCTACCTTCAAACCATATGATTTCAAATACTCCGAAATCTCGTTAGCTTTATCAATAGTTCTATCTGTAAGACTAAGTACTTTGACCTGATTAGAACTTATCCAAAGTGGCATAGCCCCCGCATATTTCTCTATCAACATAGCTAAAGTACGCTCATAACAACCAATTGATGTACGATGAATGATATATGGATATTGTTTTTCTCCGTCTTCGTCAATATATGTCATACCAAATTTTTCGGCAAGCAGAAAATCCATTTGAACTGTTATAATAGTATCTTCTTTACCATATACATTTCTGCTCTGAATATCTAACTTAGGTCCATAGAAAGCAGCTTCACCTAAAGACTCTATATAATCTATTCCTATATCATCAAGTATATCTTTCATCAAAGCTTCAGTATTAGCCCAAGCTTCTGGAGAATCAATAAACTTATGTGTATCATTAGGATCACCTTTCGAAAACCTGTAAAAAACTGAATCCTCAAGCCCTAAAGATTTCATCATATAATTAATTAAGTCTATAGTAGCTTTGAACTCCTCTTTTAATTGTG
>CAZKXV010000087.1:0-5989 GCA_964556835.1 uncultured Clostridia bacterium | reverse complement strand
TACTGCCACTAATACATTGACTCCTGATCCTACATGGATAAATAAATCTATGCACGTGTCTTTCTATGAGCTTGAAATTGATAAAGTTTCATTGCTAATAAACCTATCTAGTAATATTAATATGTATGATTTCTTTAAGGGCGTGAAATTTACTCTTACAAGGGATATTTCTATTCAGGGGAGTTTAGTGCCTATTGGTACTGAAGATTATCCTTTTGAAGGTATTTTTGATGGAAATGGTTACAAAATAACTTTCCAAGGCGAGACAGGTTCCTCTCCTGCAGCGTCTATTGGTGCAGTTGATTATTGCGGACTATTCGGATATACAGCAACTAATAGTGTAATCAAAGACTTTATAGTTGATATCAAGACCGGAGTAATTATTGGCGGTCAAAACGCTGAATATACAGGTGCACTGGTTGGATATTCTCAAGGTTATATTTCTAATGTATTAGTTAATATGGGGGTTACTCCAGTTTCGGGCAACTTAAATAAAGTAGGTGCTTTCGTTGGAGCATATCATTCCGAATTAATTGCAAATAATTGTTGGGTTGTCATTCATAATGCTGCTGCTCCTGCTATTTCCAATCCTGATATTTTCGGTGCTAATGAGTTCTATGGTATCAACACCATGAATGTTCTTGGTAATGCTGAGATTTTTGTAAGCATGGATTTGAACGATCCAATTGGTCGAGACATATTTAAGTTTTCAGTTGCAAGTCAATACAATTCCACTTTCAATAATTGGTATAGTGATATTAGCAGTCAAACACTTCTAGCTCCTCCAAGCAATATTGATATGTATGGTATTGTTGATAGTAGTTATATAGATGGAGATGGTATTGAATACTATCCTCTCGATACTTTGCAAGATTCAGAGTTCTCTATTTCTTTTATTAAACTTACTATTTCTAGCTATGAAGAACTAAAAGCATTTAGTTATAACATCAATACTTATAGCGGATTTGCAGGGGTTCAATTCATTCTTACATCTGATATAGTGATTAATGATAATCTATTAGTTCCGATCGGAACAGATACAAATCCTTTCTCAGGTTTATTTATGGGTGGCGGGCATTCAATCTCATATGATGGTATTAACGTCCCTTATGAATATGCGGGTTTATTCGGTTATACTGATGAGGATAGTAGAATTCAAGATTTGAAAGTATTTTCGAATATATCTGAGACCACAACCAATGTATTTGGTGATAGCTATGATTCCATTTATTGTGGTGTGCTAGCTGCTTATGCTGATGGTACTTTTGATAATATTCTTGTAATAATTTCTGATAACACAGAGTTTGATTTCCATGACCCTACAAGGTATGGAGTTATGGTTGGTGAAGTAGGTGAGAATTTTGAAGCTACTAAGTCTTGGGTTATAGTAAATGATAATGAATTTGTTAAGCCTTCAGGTAATGAAGAAGATAGTATAAATGTTCTTAATATAGCAGGATTAGGATACGTAGATATTCTTACTACTTTTGCTACAAATGGAGATGTAATCTTTAGATTTTCTGCTGCTAGTACTAGTCAGACTGATACTTTCTGTGGGTATATACCAGATGGACTTCCTAGTGCGACTATTTTGACTGTAAACAGTAGCTATGTTGGTGTAGTGCTTACTGCTTTATTCTTAAAGATTGATATTACTAATTATAATGACCTTAAGGCGTTTGCAGCTGCAATCAATAGCGGTTTAAATTATGCCGGAGTAAATTTCATCTTAAGAGCAAATGAGCCTATAATAATAGAAGAGGATTTCGTGCCTATTGGTGGACTTGTTGGCTCAAAGAATGTTGCTTTCCGTGGCAATTTCGATGGACAAGGTAATACTATTATTATTCCTGAAGGGATAACTATTGGCAATGTTTATGCAGGTATTTTTGGAAATGTTAGTCCTGAAGGTACTATCAAAAACTTAATTATTGAAGTAGAAGGAACTATAGGTTCTAAAACTACTCTTTATGCCGGCTTTTTAGTTGCATATAATTCTGGTACTATTGAAAATATAGCTATTAATGTTGGTAAGAAAGCTAACTTCTTATCCTCTTCTGGTTGCGTTTGTGATGCGGTAGGTTATTCAACACAAACTGTAGATAATGTATGGGTTGTTAATTATAACTCGAATCAAGTTGTTGCAAGAAATCAAATGTCTAGAACTAATGGTGTGAATACTTTTACTGTTCTAGGCGCAGGAATGGTAACAGCTACATTTGATAATATTGGTGCTTCGAATTTCGATATTAGAATTGCTATCGACAATACTGACCCATATCTTGAAGCTTATTATTACGATGAATTGGAGGATAAAGTTCTTATTCCTGAATTTGGTTCAGGTACATTGACAAGTTATCTAACTAGTAATGCTGCACAAAATTGTAAATATTATATTTCCTATATACAAAGTATAATTGACGAGTATTCTGATTTCGAAAAACTTGCTCAAGATGTAAATGCAGGTTATGATTTCTATAATATTGAGTTTTCTTTAACTGATGACATAACAATTGAAAGCGGATTTGCTGGAATTGGTAATTCAATTAATGGATTTAATGGCACTTTAAGCGGTAATGGCAACACTATAACTCTTCCTGATTCCATAAGTATATTAGGCGATTATGCAGGTATATTCGCTAATATCAAAGGAGATGGTTCAGTATATAATATCAAGTTCGTAATTGAAGGAGTAATAGGCAACGAAGACTCTACTTACGTAGGTGTATTTGCATATAATGCTGGAGATGTAGCTAATATTGTTGTAGATGGTTATAATGCAACTATTGGTGATTCTATTGATACAACCTCAGGATTAGTAGTTGGTGGAATTGCAACTTCCTCAACTATGCTTAATGTATGGGGTGTTGTAGCGAGTTATAACAATCTTAATGTAGCAGGAGTATCTTATACTGGTGTAAATAAGTTGAAAGTTATTGGTACAGGACAATTATTATCTAGTATTACTATTACTAATGAGATTTATTTCGAAAATAATTCTGAAGTTAACGCTGATGTTTCAGATTGGTATACAGATTATGCTACAGGGAAAGCTATTAGTAACCACCTTGGTATTGGTACTATTGATCTTGATGGTCAAGGTTATACTCCTAATGTAGAAAATATTAATAAGTCATTTGAAGTTGTAATTATAAAAGAGATAATTTCTAGTGAAGGGGATATTACAGCTTTGGCTTATGATGTCAACTTTGGCGGCTATGATTTTAATAACGTTACTTTCAAGATTGATTCTAATTTTACTATAACTAATGATACTCTCATTCTAGGAACTGAAGAAAATCCATTTGGCGGAACAATTGATGGTCTTGATACTGAATCTTCTACTGGTGAATACTTTACTATTACAATAATAGGTAATCATGGCTTTATTGGTAATTTGACTGGTACGGTAAAGAATCTAAATATTGTATTTGATGGCAAAATTACTGTCTATGAAGAAGGTGCAGCTGCTGGACTAGTTGCTAATGTCAACGAGGGTAAAATATCTAAAGTAAATGTTACTGTTGGCTCAACTTCTGCTGTTGCTGCTAGTATTTCTGCTACATATGTTGGTAGTATTACTGGTATCAACCGTGAATCTATCGAAGATAGTACTGTTACTATTAATAGTGCAGCTTCGTTAACTGGTGAAGTTGTCGGCGGTGTTGTTGGACTTAATGAATCTTTAGCTACTATATATGATGTTAAGACTTATCAATATGGTTCTATTATTGCTGAGTCTGATAATTACAGTTATGCCGGTGGTGTTATTGGTAGATTAACTAGGGGTACTATTGGTCGTGTTGTAGGAAATATTTATCCTGATGCTGAAGTTCAAGCTGCTTCTCCTTATGCTTATGCAGGTGGTGTTGTTGGACAGAATACTGATATAATTGTTAATTCAGTTCTTTTCGGAACTTTAGGTACAGTAAGTATAGATTCACAATATGGTGTATTTGGTGAATTTGCAGGAGCTACTAATGCTCAATTAAGAAATTCTTGGATAATTGTTCAACAGTCTGATACTGAAATTAATACTGTTGGTGCAGGTCCTGGTTCAATCAATGTTCTTAACGTATATGGTTACGGCATTATTTCTCTAGATATTAGTAAGGTTCATAACTCTATTCTTTTCAAAGATGCTTCTGATTCTGATACTACTATTGAGGGTTGGTATACTGCGTTTGGCGAATTGATAAGCGATAATCCTGTGTTTGGTAATATCTCTAGCGATAATTTAAGTTATTGCCCTTCAAAACAAATTACTGATAGAATTGTTAATGTGGTATTTATCAACACTAACATTTGTAGTGTAGAAGATCTAATAACACTAGCAGCATCTGTAAAAGGTGGTATGTCATATAATGAGATACTTTTCACTTTGGGTGATGACATTGTAATTACTACTCCTATTGAACAGATTGGTGACGCTTCTAAGCCTTTCAATTATATTCTTGACGGCTCAAAATCTGAAGGTGAAGGCAATTATTCTATTACCATTACTGCAGCCGCAAGCGATGTATATAGTGCGTTATTCGGATATATTGGTCTATACGGTCATATTAAGAATGTAGATGTAATTATAGCCGCTGATTTAGGTACAGCTAACTGTACATATGCAGCAGCTATTGCATTGGAAAATGAAGGCTGGATTGAAGACTGTTCTGTTGTTATTGAAAATAACGGTTCTATCACTGGTAATACAGCAGCAGCTGTTGTAAGTCGTAACCGTACTGCCGGTGTTATTTCTGGTATTGATGTAACGATACTAGGTGATATTTTAGCTACTGGCTCATTAACTTATAATAGAGCAGGCGGTATTGTTGGTCGTAATGATGGCACAATTACAGATTCTGATGATGATGTTGATGTGACTATTGAAGGTAGTATTATTTCAAACGGAATAGTTACTTGTTATGCGGGTGGTATAGTTGCTCAGAATGCGGGTACGGTTTCTAACTTAAGAATAGATGCTGTTGCGGGATATATAAGCGCTCAATGCACAGGCAATTATAATACATTTGCAGGCGGTTTCGCAGGTAGTAATACAGGCTCATTTAATTGGGTTTATGCTGATTATACTGATATTATTATTGAGGCTTCTACAGGCTTAGGTAATAATTATGTAGGTGCTATTCTTGGTACTAATAAGAATATGGTTAAGAATAGCTTTGTAAGGATAGCTGAAACTACAGTTATGAGCGGCGGTGATTATGGTATCTGTAATGATGATAGTGGTGTAGTTAGTGCAGTTCATAATACTTGGGTATTCACTGAAAGTGCTGATGCTTTCTCTACTGGTGCTGTTAATACTATGTTTAAGGATGTTGCAGAAGTATCACTTGATGAAACTGAATATAATGCGAAAAATATAATATTTACTATTACTAATGTGCCAGAAACTATTGCAGTATTTGATAATCTAGAAGTACAAGGTGAATACAATGTATACATAGAGGATGTCATAACTAATACCTATACTCCTTCGGCTACTACTCAGGGCGTTCGTGCTCGTGCAGAAAATAGTGATACTATTTCTAGTGGCACTGAACTTCTTGCCTTCTCAAGAGCAGTTAATTCTGATCCTGCAGGCGGATTGTCCATTTTGGGTACTGACAATACATTTAGTTTAGTAGAAGATATTATTGTATCTGGGCAATTTGATTCAATTGGTAAGGACAGCGATCTTAAGACAAACATTTTAGGTAATGGACATTCTATTACACTCGCTGAAGATATAGATATGGGTTATTTCTCAAGCGGTCATTATAAAGTTGGTCTATTCTCCGGTATATTAGCGGGAATAACTATTTCCGACTTAATTATTATAGTTGAGGGTGATTTAACTGCTGGTTATAATACCGCTGTTGACCATATTGCAGGATTTAGTCTATCTAGCGATGCAACTTACAATAACATTGTTGTATATATGCAAGATGAGAGTTTTGAATGTGAGAATAATGTAACAAGTACTGCTTTGTCTCTTAAT
>CAZKXV010000086.1:0-6066 GCA_964556835.1 uncultured Clostridia bacterium | reverse complement strand
TAAGTCACCTCCATAAATTAATTTGTGGGGGTGATTTAGTTTGAATATTTCTAAGAGTTACAATAGATAATAGAAAATTAGATATCTATAAAATAATAAAAACCTCCTATAAAATCACATTTCATAGGAGGAAATGAAAATAATTTGTTTTTTTATATTTCTCTATTCAGTAGGAAACAATACTTCAATTGCCTCAACAATATACTTATCATCATTGAATTCATTTTCGAATTCCCAATCTGTAATTTCCACATCGGGAGTTATGCCAATACCATCTATACACCATCTTCCAGTAGGATAGGTTTCAAGGTCATCTGTATACAGATAATATTCTGCCATAACAACAGAAATAACATAAGCTCCATCAGGACTCATAAGAATTGAACCAGAATTACAAGCAGTTCCCTTGCCAAAAGTGGTAGTTCCTACGACTGTACAAGTATTATAATATTGCATTCCGCCAATTAATGCTTCTGAAGCAGAGGCAGTTTCTGAATTAACTAATACTACTATCGGTTTATTGATAAAGTTATTCGCTGAAGTTGAATATGCGCTTATTATATTATCTTTTGTTTTGTATTCAACTATAGGTAAAGATTCACTATGCTCTGCATCGTCAACCAGATAACTCGCTATTGCTGTTAATTCAGCTGATGAGCCGCCGCCATTGCCTCTTAAATCGAGTATAAGTTGCTCATTACCATCCGCCTCAAATTGTGTGATTGCAGCTACAAAATCATCAACGGAATCATTGAAAGACTTAAGACAAATATATCCAACACTATTAGAAATACTTCCACCTAAATTATTTATATAGTAAGCCTGCTTAAAAACATCGCTTGTTTTAGTACAATTAAAGTCACCTAACTCTGCATCATCACGGTAAATAGTCAACTTCAATTCAGTTCCCGCTCCACCTACTGATAAACTATTGAATAAATAACTTGAAGCCCCCTCAACTCTTGTATCATTTATCGCATATATTCTGTCGCCTCTCTCAAGTGTATATCCACCAACTTCAGATATAGCATTTGCAGCAGGAGTATCTGGTATAATTGTAACTATGCTTATTTCATTATAGATATTTCTATTAAGAGTTAGCCCTATTCCTGTAGTTGTTTGAGAAGATACGCTAGACATTGGTAGAAGGTAAGAATATCTATCAAGTCCATTAACAAAAGATTGTGCTAATATTTCATCTAATTCATCGAAATCTACTTCATAATAGTAACTGTTATTGCAATATTCAATTACTCTCATCAAGTATTCGAACTCAAGCATCTGATTTACAACACCCATATTAATATCTTCATCACCTAATGATTTTAACAAATCATATTCTTCTTTCGTAACGGTATACTTTGTTTCATCAGTAGTATTATTGCAGGCAACTAATAAGCTTCCCATCATAGCTATAACAATTATTATAATAGTAAATTTTCTCATAACTCTTCCTTATATTCTATTGACCTTATCAACCCTTGCTTGTTCAGCAACCGCTTTGGCTACTTTTGGACCAACTTCAGGATTGAATGGAGCAGGTATTATATATTCGGGACATAATTCTTCATCTTTCACAATACTTGCAATTGCTTGTGCTGCGGCAATTTTCATTCCAGTAGTGATATGGCTTGCTCTCACATCAAGTGTACCCCTAAAAATGCCGGGGAATGCCAGCACATTATTAATTTGATTAGGATAATCAGACCTTCCTGTACCGACTATGTATGCTCCAGCTTCTTTCGCTATATCTGGGTTGATTTCAGGATCAGGATTACTCATAGCAAATACTATAGGTCTATCCTTCATCTGTCTAACCATATCAGCAGTAACAGTATTAGGTCCACTAACGCCGATAAATACATCAGCACCGCTTAAAGCATCTTCTATACTTCCTGTCATCTTACCTCTATTAGTTATTTTCGCAATTTCTACCTTAGATTCATTTAATCTTTCATCGCCCTCACAGATTATACCTTTCCTATCGCAAAGAATAATATCCTTTACTCCTTGTCCAAGAAGCAATTTTGTAATGGCAACGCCTGCAGCACCTGCACCGAGCATAACTATCCTTATGTTATCGAATTTCTTACCAACTAGTTTCAAGGCATTAATAATCCCCGCAAGAACTATAACCGCTGTACCATGTTGGTCATCATGAAAAATAGGAATATCAGTCTCCTCAATCAATCTTCGTTCTATCTCGAAACATCTAGGTGCAGAAATATCCTCTAAATTGATTCCTCCAAATGAGCCAGAAATATTCTTACAAATATTAACTATTTCATCAACATCTTGTGACTCTATACACAAAGGAAAGGCATCTACACCGCCAAACTCTTTGAAAAGTACACATTTCCCTTCCATTACAGGCATACCCGCCAATCCACCGATATTACCAAGTCCTAGAACAGCGCTACCATCAGTGATTACCGCTATCATATTGCTTCTTCTAGTGTATAGATAAGATAAGTTAGGATCTTTTTCAATCGCTAGACAGGGTTTTGCAACACCTGGTGTATAAGCAACTGATAAATCATCAATATTCTTTACGCTTACTCTAGAAATTACTTCGATTTTGCCTTGCCATTTTTCGTGCATTGCGTTAGGGTCTACTTTTTTCATATTTGTCATAATAAGTTCTCCATATATTTTTTTTCAGTCAGAAAATCATAATACTTTGCTGACTTAATGTTTAATTTTAGGTATATTTCCATGCCTTTTTCTATGCAACCATCCGTCTGACATCTAATCAAATCATCTGATATATCACTACTTACGAATGCAACTCCTCGTGATATATACTGCACCTTACCCTTGATATCTCCGCTCTTTCTTGCAATAATGCAATCACTTTCAATACCTAGTAAGATATTCCCGCTATTCGCTGATATTTCCTTAGGTTTAGTATATGTAGAATTCGCTATTTGCAACAAATCATTTTCGATACTAGCACACAATATATTTAGATTCGGATTCGTAGCCTTTGCCACTACAACGCATTCGGGATTATTCACTAGCTCCATATATGTTCCAATTTGCTTTATATAGCCACATTCAATGTATACAATTCTACCATTCCATAACTCTAATTCAGACAATTCATCAGTAGCATAAACAATAGTAGAATTTGAATTCTCTATATACTCTAATAATGTAGGATAATACTCTTTTCTAGTCACAGTGTCAAGGTTAATCAAAGGATTATCGATAAGAAGAATACCCTTATCTTTCATAAATGCACGTGTTATAGCTACTTTGACCCTATGCAATGGGGATAAAAGAATAGGAATATTATCAAGAAGTCCTTCAATGCCGTACCTTATAGCAATTTCCCTGACAGCTACCCTCGCCTCTTTTTTAGTCATATTATTTCTTACAAATGATTTTTCTAATAGCTTTCTAACTTCCTTGTGCTTATTAAGAGCCAAGTCCTCAAAGACCATAGAGATACTAAGATTTCTAAGTTTCGCTTCACTTATAGGTGTCCCTGCAATGCTAATATTTCCGCTAGTTATCTTTTCTAAGCTTGCAATCATTCTAAGAAGACTAGTCTTTCCACTTCCCAATCTTCCGAAAAATGCTATTTTTTCTGAGCGGTCTATCTTGACAGATACATCATGTATAACTGAACTATATCCAAAATATTCTTTACTAACATTTTTAATATCTATCATAATCAATACAATTATAACCACAAACCCTAATAAATACAAGCAAATAACCTATATTTATTTGCTAAGCGTTAATATATAATGTATAATGAAAATACAATATACTAGGAGTTAATAATGAACAAGATAAATCAAATCAAAGAAAAGACAGACCAATTTTTTATGAACACCTATGCACCATATGATATTTCATTTGAAGATGGCGAAGGTAGTAAATTAATCGATAGTGAGGGGAAAGAATACATAGATTTTCTAGCAGGTATTGCTGTTAATTGTTTAGGTTATAAAAACAAAACAATACTAAAAGCTATCAGACATTATATGAAAAAACCTATGTGTACTTCAGGATATTTTCTTAACTACGAGAGAGCCTTACTTGCAGAACAACTTGTGAAAGGCACTCATTTCAATAAAGTGTTCTTCGGAAATAGTGGCGCAGAAGCAAATGAATGTGCGCTGAAATTAGTGAAAAAATATGCAAAAGTACATGGAACTCCTGAGAAATACAAGATAATTACAGCATACAACTCTTTTCACGGCAGAACACTTGCTACAGTAGCAGCAACAGGACAAACTAAGTATAATGAAGTATTTACTCCACTACCTGCTGGACTTGGAATATATATCCCATATAACGATATTGATGCGCTTAAGGTGGCATTAGCAGACCCTGAAGTTTGTGCCTTAATGATAGAGCCATTACAAGGCGAAGGCGGAATTGTGCCTGCAACAGCAGAATATATGAAAGCCGCTAGAGCCATTACGAAACGCAATAAGCAACTTCTAATCTTAGATGAGATTCAGACAGGTGCTGGAAGAACAGGTACTTTCTATTGCTATAAGCAATACGGGATTAAGCCAGATATCGTAACTCTTGCTAAGGCGATAGGTGGAGGAATTCCAATTAGTGCTTGTGTTGCGACTGATGAAGCTGCAGATGCTTTTAATGTAGGAGACCACGGTACAACTTTTGGCGGTAACCCATTCTGTACGGGCATTGCTTACGAAGTAGTTAAGAAACTGAAGTCCAAAGCTATGAGAGACCATATCAATGAAACTGGTGCATATTTTAAAAAAAGACTAATAGATGATTTTTCTTGTTATTCTTATATCAAAGAAGTAAGAGGTCTGGGATTAATGCTAGGACTTGACATTGATGATACTGTAAGTGCAAAGAAGATTGTAGGCACAATGCTAGAGCGTGGGTATATTCTCAACTCTTGTGGCAAAAATGTACTTAGATTTGTGCCACCACTAGTCATCACTACTGAAGAGATTGATGCTATGCTAAACGAACTAAAAAAATTATTCGATAGCCTAAAATAAGGATTATACTATGGTAAATTTTAATGATTACAAGCCAATAAAGAGCATTCCTCATACCCACTTATTACATCTAAAAGATTATAGTACTGAAAGTATTTATGAAATACTTAAGTATGCAATAGAATTGAAAAATGAAATGAAAACGGGCATTCGGAACACTATCCTATCCGGTAAGACGCTTGCTTTAATCTTCACTATGAACAGCACTCGTACTAGACTTTCATTTGAAATGGGTATGCGTCAATTAGGTGGTGATGTTCTATTCCTATCTTCTACGGATATTCAACTGTCTCGTGGAGAGAGTATTTATGATACAGCGAAAGTACTAAATAGAATGGGATTATCTGGCGTAATGATTAGAACTTTTGAGCAAGACCACGTGAATGACCTTGCGAAACATGGTGATTATCCTGTTATCAATGGATTAACTGATTCATGGCACCCTTGCCAAGTATTAGCTGATTTACTAACAGTATACGAGAATTTTGGCAAATTTGAGGGCATAAAACTCGCTTTCTGTGGAGAAGGCAATAATATGGCTCATAGCTTGATTATAATCTGTGCGAAACTAGGTGTTGAAATTGCTATAATAGGACCTAGTGCCTATCAACCTAAGAAAGAGGTAGTAGAATATGCCAGAAGTATTGGAGGAAAAGTTACAATAACCGATGACAGAGCATTAGGCTTAAAAGATGCAGATGTTATCTATACTGATGTATTTTTCTCTATGGGGCAACAAAATGACCCTAACAAATTCCCATCATTAATGAAATATCAAGTCAATGCAGAAGGAATGAAAATGACAGGCAAAGAAAATTCTATCTTCTTGCATTGTCTGCCTGCTCATCGTGGTGAAGAAGTAACTAGCGAAGTTATTGATGGCGAACAATCAAGAGTATTTGATGAAGCTGAAAATAGACTTCATGTACAGAAAGCTGTCCTTGCACTACTCATCAATAAGTAATCATATTTTATAAATAATAAGTAAAAAACTCGCCTGCATTATAGGCGAGTCAGACTGTAGAAGAAGCTAGTTTTTGAAGCTAGCTTTTTTGAAATTTTATAT
>CAZKXV010000085.1:0-6083 GCA_964556835.1 uncultured Clostridia bacterium | reverse complement strand
TATATTTTCAGGAACTTTTGTCTTAAAATTTCTATCACACGCTCTCGTCTTGATAGCTTTATTAATACAATCCTTATTATTGCATATATATGCGCCTCTACCAGCTTTTTTGCCTGTTTCATCTAATTCAATAGTTCCGTCCGCATTACGGACTATTCTTACTAAATCTTTTTTCGGCATATGAGTGCGACATACTATGCACATTCTCATTGGTATCTTCTTAATTGACAAAAGACTATATCTCCTCGTTAGCTTCAGCTATTTGCTCAGCTACTTCTGCCATAATAGAGGATTGTGGCTTGATATCAATTTTCCATTTTGTAAGTCTAGCAGCAAGTTTCGCATTAAGACCGGCTTTGCCTATTGCAAGCGATAACTTATCATCAGGCACAATAACTTTCGCCGATTGAGTATTATCATCAACTTGTACCATAAGTACTTGAGCAGGGCTTAATGAGCGAGCAACAAATTCTAATGGGTCAGAACACCAATTAATTACATCTACTTTCTCGCCTTTCAATTCAGCTACGATAGAATTAATTCTTGAGCCTTTAGGTCCAATACAAGCACCAACTGCATCAATATTAGGGTCGTCTGAATATACAGCAATCTTAGTTCTATAACCCGCTTCACGAACTACATTCTCAATTCTTACTAACTTCGCTTTGATTTCGGGTACTTCAAGTTCGAATAATCTTCTTACAAAACCTGCGTCACTTCTAGAGACCAAAACATTCATATCAGAGTAGTTTTCGTTAACTTTCTTTATATAAACCTTTATATTATCATTTACATTATACTTTTCGCCTCTAATCTGGTCTCTTTGACGCATAAGGCCTTGCAATTGATTACTTAACATTTCTACATATACATTAGAACCTTCGATCCTACGAATTACAACATTAACTAATTCTCCGCCCTTTTCTTTCATCTCATCAACCAACATAGCTTTACGGTGATCATTAAGTCTCTGCATAATAACTTGTTTAGCAGTCTGAGCAGCTACTCTTGAGAAATTCTTAGGAGTTACATCTTCACAGATTACATCACCAAGTTTGTAGCTAGCTTTAATCTCTTGAGCCTCTTCTAAAGTCAATTCCTTTTCAGGGTCTTCAACTTCCTCAACGACAGTCTGATACGCATAGACTACAATCTGACATTTTTCTTCATTCAGTCTAACCATAACATTCCTAGCTTCAGCATTCTCTTTCTTATATGCTGTCGCAAGCCCAGCTTCTAAAGCCGTTATAAATACTTGTTTATCAATACCTCTTTCCCTTTGAAGCATCTCTAATGCAGCAAAGAATTCTTTATTAATCATCAATTCATCTCCTAAATTATTGGTTTTATAATAGTTATATCTTTTATGGCAAATGTCTGAGGTTTGCCATCAATAAGTATAGTAATATCCGTATCTGTCCAAGAACCAAACTCGCCAGAATATTTCTTATTGCCGTCAACTTTCGCAAATAAGGATACTTCTACCATTTTGCCTATATTGCGTTTGTAATCATTAACGTTTCTAAGAGGTCTATCTATGCCAGGTGATGATACATTTAGAGTATAGGGCTTGCCATTAGTTGGATCAAGCATATCTAAAGGTTCATCAATCGCTTTATGGACAATTTCACAGTCATTAAGTGTAATTCCATTATTATTATCGATATAAATAATCAAGTTCATACATTCATACTTTTTCTTATATTCTATATCGCAAATACTATATCCAAGCTCCTTAATTATAGGCTCAATAGTATCATATATAGCTGTTAACATCTTGTTCATATACACCTCACAATGCAAAGAGTGGACAAATTTGTCCACTCAGATTGCATAATACATTCAAGCTATTATTATAATATCATAAAAAATACAGCAAATCAAGCAAAATAGCTTGAAATTCAATAATTATTTAAGTAATTCAATATATAATCTTGCGGTTGATATTGCATCATAAATTGCCCTATGTGCTCCTTCGTTGATAATACCAAAATATTCACATACAGTAGACAATTGATAATTAGCCAAACCAGTTATTCTCGCTCTAGCAATTTGCAAAGTATCGTGTCTATCGCCATCGAAGATATAGCCTTTTTCATAAGAATTTGCATTTAAAAAACTCCAATCAAAATCAATATTATGTGCAACTAATCTATCGCCATTAACGAATTTGTAGAAGTCGGGAATAACTTCACTTATTATTGGTGCATTTTCTACCATATCATCTGTAATACTAGTTAGCTTAGTAATTTCATTAGATATTGGTATTTGAGGATTGATAAATGTACTAAATATTTCTGTAATTCTACCATTCTCAATAGATACTGCACCTAACTCTATGGGTGTGTCTCTTTCAGGATATAGCCCCGTGGTCTCGAAATCAAATACAACAACTCTCTTATCAGCAAGTTGATTAGGCGGTATATAACAATCATTAATCTTGGTATCTTGATACCTATCGGGTATTACTATACTATATTGAGATGGATATGGGAGCTTAAGAACTGCTGTTTGTATAGAACTTTTGTCTATAATCGCACTATAGACACCATTAGCAATCATCTCAAGAGAATTAGAATAGTTGCTAAAAGATACTTTACCTTGACATATCACACTAATTTTTTCATCTAAAGTTCTCTCTATGTAACTGTCAAGAACCTTAATCAAATCTTCATATTTTTGTTTGTTGCGTGCAAATAATTCTGCATTTGAATTTGGGTATAATCTCGGAAATAAAACCACTCCCATATTACCTATCGAATCATCAATAGTAAATTTATAGAATGGAGTATTATCAGATTTCTTCATTATTTTAGTAAAACTCATCATAGTGCCACAAATTGCTACATTATCATCATCACTTTTTATACTCTTAATTTGAACGGGTTTAAGACTAATACTTCTTCCAAATATCTTATCTAGAACCTCAACATCAATGAAATGCGACGCCCTCTTAATCTCTATGGTATCAGTAGGCACAAAATCAACTTCCTCATCTAATCTTTCATAGCTAACTATTAATCTATTAGTAAAAGTGTGTGAAAAATATCTAGCAAATTCCACTACAAAATTGCCATTTGATAAATAATGCTCAATATCTTCAGTGACTTTGAAACAAATATTAATAACTTCATCTATAATAGTAACATTTACTAAACTTTCTTTAACAAATACTTCTATTGCTCTAAATTTCTTATTAATGAAATTCATCAATTCTTTCATTACTTCTATCTCTGTAGCCATGCAAGAAATGTACTCAATTGTAAAGGAAAATTCCTTTGGAATAATGTCTTTGGTCGCTATATTTATGTTTTCTTTATCTTTATCAGTGAAGATAGAATCAAGAATTGTGCTAGGTACAAGTAATTTAATATAGACACTTTTACGTTCTGAATCTATTAGTACACTTTTGACCCTTAAATAAGAATAACTATCATAATAATACTCATTTATGTATTCTAAATATTTATCATAATATTTTATCATTAGTCAATACCTCTATCCTTCTTAATAGTTCTTCTTCAATCTTGTCATTAGAAAAAGTACCTACAATCTCGCCATCTAAGAATATGGCACTGTTGTCCTTTCCTCCGGCTATACCTATATCAGCTTCTTTTCCCTCACCTATTCCATTTACTATGCAACCCATAACAGCAACAGTGATATCACTATCTACACCAGCTAATTGTGCTTCTATTCGCCTTGCGATATTTTCAACATCAATACAAGTTCTTGCACAAGTTGGGCAAGCGATAACATTAGGATATGGTTTGCCTAAACCTAAATAACTGAGCAATTTTCTAGCTACTATTACTTCTTTTATAGGAGTCCCACTAAGAGATACCCGTATAGTATCACCAATCCCTTGATTTAACAGGATACCTATACCTAATGCCGACTTAATAATAGCTGTATCATCAACACCTGCTTCAGTTACCCCAATATGTAAGGGGTACTCATACTTACTTAATAATCTATTTGCTTCAATTGTTTGAATAACATTTGATGACTTAACGCTTATTATAGTATTTGTGAATCCACAATCTTCAAGAATTCTAACATGTGTCATAGCACTTTCTGCAAGAGCTTGTCCATTATTCCCATACTTTGCTAATATATCTTTATGTATAGAACCACTATTTACTCCCACTCTTATAGGTATTTCCCTTTCATTAAGAAAACTTGCAAGATACTTTACTTTATCTAGACTACCTATATTCCCGGGATTAATTCTTATCTTATGCACGCCATTTTCCACCGCCATAATAGCTAACTTGTAATCATAATGAATATCGGCTACTAATGGAGCATTAACACGGCAAACTATTTCTTTAATTGCTCTGGCTGCCGAGATAGTGGGAACGGAAATTCTTATTATATCGACCCCTGCATCAATCAATTCATTACATTGACATATAGTAGACTCAACATCCTCCGTCTTTGTGTTTGTCATTGACTGAATAGGAATAAATCCATACTCGCCTATATTGATGTTTTTTACTCTTATAATTCTCTTCATAACTATACGTAATTCAACAAATCTAATAGTATTGTCAGCGAAAATAGAACAATAAGCCCGATAGCATGTATCATACCCTCAATTTTCCTATTTATAGGTTTCTTCCTAATCCATTCCACTATAACAAAAACTATTCTTGACCCATCTAAAGCAGGAAGCGGGAGAATATTAGTGAAAGCTACACTTATGGAAATTACAGCAAGTACACTTAGGTATCCTATTATACCATAACTTGCAGTCTGCTCTGAAATTGCTCCGATTGTAGTTACAGGTCCAGCTAGATTACCTTTCACACCTATCAATCCTGTAAATAATTTGCCTAGTGTTTCTACGATAAGTTTGACAACTTGACCGCAAGAGACCACTCCTCTCCAAATACTACCAAAGAACCCATAATTATAATTAGCATAGCTAATCTGTATACCAATTCCTTCTCTATTAACAATTTCTTCCTCTTCATTTATGAAAGTATATCCTTGCCTAATAGCAGTAACATTCATCTCTTCGCCATCTCTAATAATAGTCATATCAATACTATCACCAGATTTAGTAATAAGCTCGCTTAAATTAGAGGAGTATAGCGAATACACATTCTTGCCATCTACCTTGACAATTAAATCATCTTCTTGTAATATAGACCTTAGGAACAGCATAACCTATAGACATAAAAAGTATTGCAAAAACAATAACAGCAGTTATTACATTGAATATAACGCCTGAAACCAGTACGATAACACGTTTCCAAGGTTTCTGATTATTAAATGCCATATCACTAACATTATCTTCATCCTCGCCCTCAAATGCACAGAATCCACCAAGTGGTATCATTCTTATGCTGAATTTCTCCCCAGACTTAGCCTTGCGAGAATATATCGCTTTGCCAAAACCGATTGAGAACTCATTAATCTTAAACCCCAAAGTCTTACCTGCAATATAATGCCCCATTTCATGGAACATAACCATAATCATGAGTGCAGAAATTGCAATAAGCACATTAAGAAAAGAGGAAAAGAAACTTGAAATAGATAATATTAGCATACACACCTCTTAGCATAATTTTGTACAAATTGAGAAACCCTTATATCAAGCTCGAGAATAGATTCTATGGATTCGGCTTTTTCCCCATTAAATCTATCTAAGGCAGAATTAATTAATGCGGGAATATCGTAGAAGCCTATTTCGCTTTTAGCATATAGTCCTACGCTCGCTTCATTAGCCGAATTCATAATAGAACAAGCAACCATTCCACATCTTGCACAATCATATGCAATCTTAAGACAAGGGAAAGTATCATAATCAGGTTTTTCGAAATGCAACTTACCAATGCTTGCGAAATCTAAGCTTCCAACTCCGCAATACAATCTTTCATCTGGATAAGTCAACGCTAGTTCAATAGCAAGTTTCATATTAGGTTTACTCATTTGAGCAATTATACTATTATCATTATACTAAACCATTGAATGAATAATACTTTCTTTATGCAAGATAGTTTCAATTTGTTCAACTTTCGCATTAAATAAATGCATTGCCTCAATAACTTCAAGCCCTTTGTTCATAAGAGTAG
>CAZKXV010000084.1:3863-6132 GCA_964556835.1 uncultured Clostridia bacterium | reverse complement strand
TGTTAAGTTGAATGAAGATGGTTCTTTCCAAAGTGAATATGCTGCTTGTAGATATCGTGAAGATATTTATCGTGAGCATGTAGAGAACGTAGATTATATGGACGTCTCTCCTAAACAATTAGTTTCCGTTGCGACTTCACTTATTCCATTCCTTGAGAACGATGATACCAACCGTGCTTTAATGGGTTCAAACATGCAGAGACAAGCTGTTCCACTTCTTAAACCTGAAGCACCTATTATTGGTACTGGTATGGAGCATAAAGTTGCTTATGATAGTGGGGTATGTGTAATAGCTAGAAATAGCGGTACTGTTTCGTATGTAGGCGGTAACAAAATATGCGTAACCAAAGATGATGGAGAAATAGATAATTATACTTTGCAGAAATTTGAGAGAAGTAATCAAGGTACTTGTGTTAATCAGAAACCTATTGTTGATGTAGGTGAAAGAATATTAGCTGGTGCTGTACTTGCTGATGGTCCTTCAACAGATAATGGAGAACTTGCACTTGGTCGTAATATTTTAATTGGTTTTATGACTTGGGAAGGTTATAACTTCGAGGATGCGATTCTTATTAGTGAAGACCTAGTTAAAGATGATATATTTACTTCAATTCATATAGAGAAATATGAATTAGAAGCTAGGGATACTAAGCTAGGAGAGGAGCAAATCACTCGTGATATTCCTAATCTTGGTGAAGATGTACTTAGGTTCCTTAATGAAGATGGTATTATAATGGTCGGCGCTGAAGTTAATGCAGGCGACATTCTAGTAGGTAAAGTTACCCCTAAGGGCGAGACTGAACTTACTCCAGAAGAGAGATTGTTACGTTCGATATTCGGAGAGAAAGCAAGAGAAGTTAGAGATACTTCACTTAGAGTTTCACATGGTGTAAAAGGTATTGTTGTAGAGGTTAAGGAGTTCACTAGAGCTAATAAAGATGATTTGTCTCCAGGTGTTCATAAGTTAGTTAGAGTAAGTGTTGCAAAAAAACGTAAGATTAGTGTAGGCGACAAAATGGCAGGCCGTCACGGTAATAAGGGTGTTATTTCTAGGGTTCTACCTAAGGAAGATATGCCATTTATGGCTGAGGGTACTCCATTGCAAATAGTTCTTAACCCTCTTGGTGTTCCTTCTCGTATGAACATAGGACAAGTACTTGAGGTGCATTTGGGATTGGTTAGCAAACTACTTGATTGGAAAGTTGCAACTCCTGTATTTGATGGAGCAACTGAGCATGATATTAAGAGATTATTTGAAGATAATGGCTTGCCGTTAAATGGCAAAATCGAATTATTTGATGGCAGAACTGGTAAAAAATTCGAAAATACTGTAACTGTTGGTTATATGTATATGTTGAAATTAGTGCATCTAGTAGATGATAAAATTCATGCAAGAAGTACTGGACCTTATTCGCTTGTTACCCAACAACCTTTGGGCGGAAAAGCTCAGTTTGGTGGTCAGAGATTTGGTGAGATGGAAGTTTGGGCTATTGAGGCTTATGGCGCTGCAAATATTTTGCAAGAAATTCTTACTGTTAAATCAGATGATGTAACTGGCAGATTGAAGACTTATGAATCAATTATCAAAGGTAATAACGTCTCTGAACCTGGAATTCCAGAAGGCTTCAAAGTACTTGTTAAGGAAATGCAAGCACTCGCTCTTGATGTTAAGGTATTAACTCAAGGACCTGATGGCACTATAGAAGAAATTGACCCTCGTGCTATTGCTAATGAGGATAGAGAACTTGAGGCAATGCAACTTGATAAGCAAGATGCGTTCGAAAATGATTTCAATGGACCTGAAATTAATGTATTTGGTAGCTTGGATGAAGGCAATGACGAGTCCGACAATTTATTTGAAAAATTGTTTGGTGATAGCGATGTTGTTCTTATGGATGATGACGATGCTACTGAACTAAATATTAGTTTTGATGACGATGAAGAAAATGATTTCCTCAGTCTTGAAGACATGGGCGATTTAGCCGGTGCAGTCAAAGTTATGACAGAAGATGATATTATAGAAGATATTTTCGGACTTGATGATGAAGATGATGAAGACGATGAAGATGATGATGAAGATGATATTGTTTTTAGCGATAGCGATGATGATATTGATTTAGACGAGCTAGATGATAGCGATGAGGAGTAATAGGAGAATTTATGTACGAATTAAATAGTTTTGATTATCTACAGATTAAAGTTGCGTCTCCAGAAAAAATAAGAGAGTGGTCTTACGGCGAGGTTACAAAACCTGAAACCATAAATTATA
>CAZKXV010000084.1:0-3763 GCA_964556835.1 uncultured Clostridia bacterium | reverse complement strand
GGTTACAAAACCTGAAACCATAAATTATAGAACGCAGAAACCAGAAAAGGATGGCCTTTTCTGTGAGAGAATTTTTGGACCTACTCGTGACTGGGAATGTCATTGTGGAAAGTACAAAAAAGTCAGACATAAGGGCGTAATTTGCGATAAATGTGGCGTTGAAGTTACTAAGTCTAAAGTACGTCGTGAGAGAATGGGGCATATTGAATTAGCTGCACCTGTTACTCATATTTGGTATTACAGAGGTGTTCCTTCAAGAATTTGTTTACTTCTTGATATGTCTCCTAAAGATTTTGATAGAGTAATATATTTTGTTAGATATATAGTTCTTGACCCGGGTATTACTGAATTTGTTAAGAAACAAGTTATAGACGATAAGGAATATCTTGAGGCTGTTGCAAAATATGGCACTGATTCGTTCAAAGCGGGTATGGGTGCTGAAGCTATTAAGGTATTACTAATGGAAATCAATTTAGAGGAAGAATATAAGAACCTCAAAGAAATAATTTCCAGCAGTTCTGTTCAGAAGAAAGCAAGAGCTATCAAGAGAATTGATATTATAGATGCTTTTATTAAGAGTGGAAATAACCCTGAATGGCTTGTCCTTGATGTTCTTCCTGTTATCCCTCCTGAACTTCGACCAATGGTACAACTTGATGGCGGTAGATATGCTACAAGTGATTTGAATGATTTATATAGAAGGGTTATTAATCGTAATAACAGATTGAAGAAATTAATCGAACTTGGTGCTCCTAATATTATTATCCGCAACGAGAAGAGAATGCTTCAAGAAGCAGTTGATGCTCTTATTGATAATGGCAGAAGAGGTAAGGCATTTACAGGACCTAGCAATAGAGAATTGAAGTCATTATCGGGTATGCTCAAAGGTAAACAAGGTAGATTCAGGCAGAACCTTCTAGGAAAACGTGTTGACTATTCGGGACGTTCTGTTATCGTAATTGGACCAGATTTGAAATTGTTCCAGTGCGGATTACCTAAAGAAATGGCACTAGAATTATTTAAGCCTTTTGTCATTCGCAAATTAATCGAAAGAGAATTATGTACTAATGTGAAAAACGCTAATAAATTCATTTCGAGAATGCGACCACAAGTATGGGACGTTCTTGAAGGCGTAATTAGAGAGCATCCAGTACTTCTTAACCGTGCTCCTACATTGCATAGACAAGGTATCCAAGCATTTGAGCCTATTCTTGTTGAAGGTAGAGCTATTAAGATTCACCCTCTTGTATGTAGTGCATTTAACGCCGATTTCGATGGTGACCAAATGGCGGTTCACGTTCCTCTTTCAATTGAGGCACAAACTGAAGCAAGATTTTTAATGCTTGCTACTAATAATATTCTTAAGCTTTCTGATGGCAGACCTATCGTTTCGCCAACTCAAGATATAGTTATTGGCTGTTATTATCTAACTAGTCATTATCCTAATGCGAAAGGCGAAGGAAAAATTTTTAGTTCGCCAGAAGAGGCAATTTTAGCTTATGAACATGATATAATCACTTTGCAGTCGATGGTGCAGATAAGGGTAACAAAAGAAATTGATGGCGTGATGTACTCAAAGAGACTAAAAACTACTATAGGTAGAATTATCTTCAATAGAGCATTACCTCAAGAACTCGGTTTTGTTCCTCGTACTACTCCTGAAGAAATGCTAGACCTTGAAATAAATGATAGAATTGGTAAGAAACAATTACAAAATATTGTAGAGGCGTGTTTCAATGCTAAAGGCGCTACAGAGACTGCTGTAGTATTGGATAATATCAAAGAACTTGGATTCAAGTATTCAACAATAAGTGCTGTAACTGCAAGTGTATTTGATATGCATATTCCTAAAGACAAGAAGAAATTGGTTTCTCAAGCAGAGGATGACGTTAATGCAGTAAATACTAATTACGAAAGAGGTATGCTAACTGAGGACGAGAGATACAAATCCGTTGTAAGTATATGGACTAAAACAACAGATACTATTCAGAGTAAGCTTGCCGAAACTTTGAAAGATGATAACCCAATTTGGATGATGGCTTCATCAGGCGCTCGTGGTAATATGTCACAAATTAGACAGTTATCTGGTATGCGTGGACTAATGAAAGACCCTGGCGGTAGAACAATCGAATTGCCTGTTAAATCATGTTTCCGTGAAGGTTTGTCAGCCTTAGAATACTTTATTTCATCACATGGAGGGCGTAAAGGTCTTGCCGATACAGCGCTTAAGACAGCTAGTTCCGGTTACTTAACTAGAAGACTTGTTGATATTTCTCATGACATTATTGTTGTGGAAGAAGATTGTGGAGACACAAGAGGCGTTGAAATGTCAGATATCTATGGCAGAAAGGGTGATTTAATTGAGAGAATTGGTGATCGTATCAATGGTAGATTCTCCATTTATGATGTTGTAGACCCTAATACGGGACAAGTATATGTCAAGGCAGATGAGATGATTTCTCCTGCAATGGCTAAAGCTATTCAGAATGCTGGTATTCCGAATGTAAGAGTTAGAAGTATCCTTAACTGTAGATGTGCACATGGTCTATGTGCTAAGTGTTATGGAAAGAATATGTCATCTAATAATATCGTGAAAATTGGTGAAGCTGTAGGAATTATTGCGGCACAATCAATCGGTGAACCAGGAACTCAATTGACAATGAGAACTTTTCATACTGGTGGTGTTGCATCAGGGGATGATATTACTCAAGGTCTTCCTAGAGTTGAGGAATTGCTAGAAGCACGTGATCCTAAAGGTAGAGCGACTATTACTGATGTTTCTGGTGTGATTACTATTATACTTGACGGCAATCAGAGAGTGGTCCGAGTTACTACTGAAGATGGTACTACTAAAGATTATAAATTGAAATTTGACGAAAAACTTCTTGTGAAAAACGGCGATAAACTAAGTGCAGGCGCACAAATAACTAGTGGTTCAATTTATCCACAAGACTTGCTTAAGGCAACCGGTGTTCTTGGTGTTCAAAAGTATTTAACTCGTGAAGTTAAAGACACATATAGACTAAGTGGTGTTGAAATCAATGATAAACATATTGAAATTATCGTTAGACAAATGCTTAGAAAAGTTAGAATTGAACAAGAAGGAGATAGTAATCTATTACCTGGACAATTGATAGATAGATCAGATTATGAAGTAATCAATAAGAAGACTATAGAAGATGGTGGCAAACCTGCCTCTGCTAGACCTACACTATTGGGTATCACCAAAGCGGCACTTGCTACTAGCTCATTCTTATCTGCGGCTTCTTTCCAAGAAACTGCGAAGGTGCTTACTGATGCAGCTCTTAAGAACAAGAGAGACCCTCTTGCTGGACTAAAAGAGAATGTAATTATTGGTAAACTTATTCCAGCTGGTACTGGTTTGCAGAAATATAAGAATGTTACAACAATGATGGCTTCAGGTAGCATTGATGATTATATAGGCAAAAAATAATATGCCTCAAGGCTATTAGCGTATTAAAAAAATTGATATACAAAAGACTTGAGCGACATTATTTAATGTTGCTCAAGTTAATTATTAGGAGGAAATATATGAGAAAGCTATTTACTAGTGAAAGTGTTACTGAGGGACATCCAGATAAAATATGTGACCAAATATCTGATTCTATATTAGATGCTATAATTGCACTTGACCCTTCAGCCCGTGTTGCTTGTGAAACTTGTATTACTACTGGCATGATAGTAGTTATGGGCGAGATTACTACAAATTGCTATGTAGATGTTGCAGGGATTGCAAGAGAGA
>CAZKXV010000083.1:0-6142 GCA_964556835.1 uncultured Clostridia bacterium | reverse complement strand
ATAAGGTATTAGAGGTAGAATTTTGGTGCCTATTGAATAGGGATACTTTACATTTGTATACATTGGAGTTCCAAAGCCTTTCAGTTGCCAGTTGGATGGGACTGTAATGGTATCAAATCCTTCTGTATCTAAAGATTCAGCATTTTCTGGTAAGTCATTTACGCTATCATAATATTTGAATTTCCATTCGCCATTCAAAGATATGGCTCTTGAAGTACCATCCTCAGTAAGAGGAAATTTTGCATTATGTCTTTTCAGGGTGTTAATATCAAAGATATTTGCATCATTCCAATACATTTTAGTCATATAATACTCCCAAACGTTTATTTTTTTATAATTATACACTATAAATTGTAAGTATGGCAAGGTTTTTTGTTCTTTTATAAATTAATTATGTTTTTAAACATAATATTGATATTTATAGCGTTATTGTAGATTAGATTCTATTGCTTTTTCAGTATAATTGTAATATAATATTTGTATGGGATACGTATCTTTATATAGAAAATATAGACCAAGTAACTTTTTCGATGTGGTTGGGCAGGAACATATAATTACTACTTTAACAAATCAGATTAAGTCAGGTAAAATCGGACATTCTTATCTATTTACTGGTACAAGGGGAACAGGAAAAACTTCTGTTGCAAGAATTTTTGCAAAGGCGGTTAATTGTACCTCCACTCTAAGCTGTCCTCCTTGTGGCAAATGTGATACTTGTATCAATCTAGCCAAAGAAGGTAATATGGATATTCTTGAGATTGATGCTGCTAGTAATAATGGTGTTAATGAGATTAGAGATATCAGAGATAAAGTGAAATATCAACCAGTTTATGGCAAATATAAAGTATATATAATTGATGAGGTACATATGTTGTCTGCCGGTGCTTTCAATGCACTATTGAAAACGCTTGAAGAGCCACCTGCACACGCAATTTTTATACTTGCTACAACAGAGGCACATAAACTTCCCCAAACTATACTTTCTAGGTGTATGAGGTTTGATTTTAAGTTGATTCCGTTAGAAAAAATAGAAAAATTATTGTGCTATATACTAGATGATATTAATAAAGAATATGAGATTGAAGCAGTACATGCAATAGCAGCCAGCGGTGAAGGAAGTGCTAGAGATGCGATTTCATTAGCAGAAATTTGCTATTCTTATAGCTTAGGGAAGCTTACATACTTAGATGTACAAGAAGTCATTGGAGCAAGCCCTAAAGAATTATTAGTAGAGCTTGCCAAATATGTATTTAGCGGTCAGTTATCTTCTCTTATTGAGTTGATTGATAGTTTGTCTAGAGCGGGCAAGAATTATACACTAGTGGCAAGAGATTTTGCTAATATGCTTAGCAATCTTCTATTCATTAAGAATTCTAGTATTGCAAATAAATACTTGAAATTGCCTGATGATGTATATGATATGTATAAAGATTTGGCTGTAAGATATGATACCATCAAGATACTTTATGCTCTTGAGACTGTAAGTAGTCTAGAGGCTTCAATGAGATATACAACTCAACCAAAAATAGCATTTCAAACAGTATTAGCAAGAGCTTGTATAGGCGGAGATATTGTAGATGAGGCTGTATTAGCTAGAATAAAGGGAATAGAGGATAAGATTGAGACTTTAAGTAGTATAGGCATTACAACTCAAAAAAAAACTGAAAAAATTATAGAGCAATCTCCCGAATTCAAGACTACTAATAGTGAAAAAACAAAAAAGGCAAAGGAGAAATCCAGCAAGGTGTCGCCTCTTGAAATAATAGAAGATAAATCACCATTTGATATTATTGATGATATGCCTCCATGCAAAATACAAATAGAAAAGGTGGAACAAAAGAAGCATTTAGATAATAAGACTACGCCTATAACGGAAGTAGTTGCTATAGATGAAAATATCCCCAATGTATTTTCTAATAGCGTACCTATAAATAATTATAACGCATCTTTTACAGGTTCAATAGAATTGACTAAAGAAGAATTAGATGCAGAAGTCCAATTTATAATTAGTGGTGTAAGAGAAATAATAAACGAGATTGACCAAAGTGATATTGATAATTCATCAACTAACAAATGCCCTAACTTGAAGATAGTTCCAGACTTATTAGAAAGTTCTAAATGTGTCATAAACGGGCAAATATTCCATGTATATCCTATAGATGATTATACCTATAATATATTATGTGATTATGAGATTATGAAGAAAATGAAATCTTATATTAAGGGTATTAGTAGAGTTAAGCTGACGCATTTGGAAATAGAAGGTGTAGATATTGCGGGAAGGAAAAACAAAGAAATAGAGTATATCAAAGGATTCTTTGATAGTAATATAATAAAGGTAAAATAAAGGAGATTTTTATGGCAAAACATAGTGGATTTGGTGGCGGCAATATGCAAAGTATGATTAGACAGGCACAGAAGATGCAAGAGCAAATGACTAAGGCTCAAGCAGAACTTGCGGAAACAGAGGTCGTGGCTTCTGCGGGCGGTGGGCTTGTAGAAGTTACTATGACAGGAGCAAAGAAAATAATAGGCATTACTATCAAACCTGAAGCGGTTGACCCAGATGATGTTGAAATGCTTGAAGACTTGATAATTGCAGCAATTAACGATGCAAGCGCTCAAGTAGAAGAATTATCAGCTGAGATTATGGGACCTTATGCTAGCTTATTAGGATAATGAAATATATTGAGCCAGTAGCGGAGTTGATAGGTCAATTCCAGAAATTGCCGGGTGTAGGTGCGAAAACTGCATCTAGATATGCTTACGCAATTATCAATATGTCTGAAAGCGAAGTAGCGAGATTTGCAGAAATTATAGTTGGCACGAAAGCAGATGTTCATTATTGTCCTGTGTGTGGCAATTTCACTGATTTGGAAAAATGTGAAATATGCAGTTCGAGGAAAAGCAATACTATTTGCGTAGTAAAAGAACCAAAAGATGTTCTTGCACTAGAGAAATGCAAGGAGTTTCAAGGTGTCTATCACGTGCTTCACGGCACGCTTAATCCTATGGAGGGAATAGGGCCGAATGATATAAAAGTTAAGGAATTGCTGGCTAGATTGGAGGGAGTTGAAGAAATTATAATTGCAACTAACCCCGATGTCGAAGGTGATGCTACTGCAATATATTTGGCTAGAATGATTAAGCCTATGGGTATTAAAGTCACACGTATTGCAAGAGGTATACCTAGTGGTAGTGATATTGAGTATGCTGATGAGGTTACATTATCTAGAGCAATAGCAGATAGAACGGATATATAATTTACGATAATATATAATCAATTGTATATATTGAATACTAGTATTAAAACTAATATTCAATATTTTTTTATTAATAGGATATTTATTATTTATATCCTCAACTTGTTAAGGAGCGCTTCGAAAGATTTCTGGTCTTCAATTTCATCTGTTCTGCTGTCTTTAGAATAAGTTTTCAATTCGTTTCTTTTTTGTTTCTCTTGTTCAAGATTAGATTTCTCTATTTCTTTATGAATATTTGTTTTGACAATTTGTTTGATGTTCTTTCTTGTATTATTAGGTGAATAAATATTACCATCAATAAGTTGCTTTTGTTGTTCGAATACTTCAGCTAATTCATCTAAACGCTTTGATTCGCTGTAGAACTGTTTTTCAGGTGCCGTTCTTTCCCTACCGTCTTGGATATTCAAGTCGCTATTCATAATTTGTTTCAACTGTTTTTCTATTTTGTATATATATGCCTCTACATTTAGAGTGCTATCAAGTTTTTGCATTGCTGTTGTGGCTTTTCGCATATATTCTTGCCACGAATTTTTGACAGTAATTAACCTTTCGCTCTCAATTACATACCTTTTCTTGGAAGCTGAGATAATTTCTTCCGCTTGTTTTTCTGCTTCTATTAGTGCGTTTCCAACTATACTTGCTTGTTTATCGTGATTTTCTATCTTAATATATAAGTTTGTTATTTCCTGCTTTAATTCTTGTATTCTATTACGATACTCTTGATTTGTTGCATCATATCTAGATTTCAAAGCGGATATATGATCTTCAACTTCTTTCTTTGCATAGCCTTTGAGCTTAGTATTAAATTTAGATGTCATAATATCCTCCTAAATAAATTTATTTAATTATGCCATTGATTAATTATGATATAATTCTATATAATAAAATTGTAAACCATTTTCAGGTTTACAATTGTGGGATATTATAGGGAATTATTGATTTATTTGTATTTTATGTGTAGCAATTCTTTTCGAATATCATACAGCTTAGATGATAAATCAACTTTGTAGATTGCAGGGTTGTGGATTCTTAGATATTGATCCCAGAAGCGACCTTTGCTTTCTTTGGCGTATTCAGCAATTTTTTTAATTGTAGGGCTAGTATATAATAATTCGCCATTAGAGAAAATTGTCTGCATAATATCTTTGGTATAGTAATCTTTAAGTGTAATTTGTTTCCAAGGATTCTCGGAATCAAATATGGTATAATCTTCGCCAGAAGGCACATCTTCATTTTTCAACATCAATAAGTCTGCGATTGCTTTATGAGAGTTATTATTAAAAAATCTTATTATTTTTTTTAGGCAAGGGATAGTGGTTTTTGCTGAATTGTCTGAAATCTTTATTCTAGGTATTATTTCACCATTCTTCTCTATTGCAACTAGCTTGTATACTCCGCCGAGACTAGGATTGTCATAACTTGTGATTAGTCTTGTGCCGATTCCCCATACATCTATCTTAGAGCCTTGTGCTTTGAGTGAAAGCAACAATTCTTCATCAATATCACAAGAAGCGTAAATTCTCGCTTCGGTGTGTCCTGCATCATCGAGCATTTTTCTTGCAGCAATCGAAAGGTAACTTAAATCACCGCTATCTAATCTTATTCCAAGTGGAATATTTCCCGTTTCTTTTAATTCATCAAATACTTTGATAGCATTAGGGA
Source organism: uncultured Clostridia bacterium (assembly GCA_964556835.1). Lineage (GTDB taxonomy): Bacteria > Bacillota > Clostridia > Christensenellales > CAZKXV01 > CAZKXV01. The sequence goes on along the minus strand of CAZKXV010000083.1, from coordinate 1,217 downwards.
CGCCTGTTCCTAGCGTGTCATATGTATCGACTAGAAGTAAACATTTCTGAGGATACAACTTCGCATATTCTCTAAATGCAGTGATTTCATCATCATATGCCATAACCCAACTATGTGAATGTGTACCACTAACAGGTATGTCGAACATTTTCCCTGCAAGCACATTCGAGGTTGCAACGCAACCGCCGATTATACTAGCTCTTGTTCCGTAAATGCCTGCATCTGGACCTTGTGCCCGTCTTAGACCAAACTCTAGTATTCCGCCCTCTGTACAAGAGACCATTTTGGATGCTTTGGTTGCAATTAAGGTCTGATGATTGATAATTGTAAGCAATGGTGTTTCTAGAAGCTGAGCTTCTATCAAAGGTGCTTTGATAGTAAGGATTGGTTCGTTAGGATAGATGATAGTGCCTTCTGGCACGGCATACATATCGCCAGTGAACTTAAAATTTCTTAAATAATCAATAAATACATCATCAAAATTACCAAACATCTTAAGGTAACTAAGGTCATCTTCAGTGTACTTAAGGCTAGTAATAAATTCTATAGCTTGGTCAAGCCCACAAGCTACTGCATATTGTATTTGGTCGCAGCTTCTGAAAAATAAATCGAATACTGCAATGTTTTGAGCCTTGCCACTTTTCAAATAACCATTACTCATAGTTAATTGATAGAAGTCAGTTAATAGTGCTAAATCTCTATTCTTCATTTTCTCATTTCCCTTTGTTTTTATTATTTTTTGCTGGAACTGGTTCCTTAGGAAGTGCAACAGTTTTCTTTGTAAAATCTTTTCTATTTAATTCAAAATTAGAGTAAGTGGGGTCAGTTTCTCTTGTGGTAAGCATTCTTCTTGAATATCCAAAACTTAGCTTTCCTTTATATATGAGGAATACTATTATTATACCTATTCCGCTAGCTAAGAAACTGAAAAACTGTGTTACAGGGAAACCGCTATTAGTAACTACGGCATCCATTCTAGTGAATTCTAATATTCCTCTAACTATTCCATACCAAATGAAGTAACATATTGTGCCTACACCTCTTTTGTTTGTGTTCTTAACAATATTATAAATAAGTAAGAAACCAATTATATTAAGCACCATCTCATAGAAAAAAGTTGCATAATGCCAGGTTCCAAGATTATCTATATATACACCTAATGGAAATTGCTCGAAAAACTTCGATTACTGACAGACCTATTGGGGGCATTTGCCTGT
>CAZKXV010000082.1:0-6200 GCA_964556835.1 uncultured Clostridia bacterium | reverse complement strand
ATTGGTGTTGGTTTTGAAATGCCTGTTCATTTCACTAAGTTGACCGGCTTAGAGAATTTGAAATTTTTCTTGCAATTATATAAGAGTAAAGCAGATCCAGAAGAATTATTGAAAGCTGTTGGCTTATATGAAGACAAAGATAAGATAGTTGGTGAATATAGCAAAGGTATGAAGGTCCGTTTGAATTTCGTTCGTGCGCTGCTCAATAATCCAAAAGTACTATTTCTCGATGAAATAACTAATGGGCTTGACCCAGTTAATGCGAAAATAATCAAAAATATTATTCGTGAATTTGCAAATAAAGGGGGTACGGTTTTTCTTACAACTCACCTAATGGGCGATGTAGAAGAATTGTGTGACAGAGTAGTATTTATGATTGATGGCAAGGTTACAGGTGCAGATACACCAAGAAATCTCAAGCTCAAGCACGGTAAAAGAACAGTGAAAGTCGAGTACAAAGAAAAAGGTATTGTTGTGGCTAAAGAATATGAACTTGATGGCATAGGAGCAAATAATGACTTCTTAGCTCTAATTAAGCAAGTCAATGCGGAAACTATCCATAGTGGCGAAACAACACTTGCCGAAATATTTATCAAGGTTACGGGGGTTCATTTCGATGAAAGAGCTATTTAATAAGAACTTATTCTCTTTATTCAAGGGAGAAGTACATCGCTCTGTTAAGTATAAGATACTACCTGTAGGAGTTATATTTTCCTTTCTATGGCTAGTATTGATATTCTTTCTGAAAGATGATTCAGAGGCGGTTATAACAATTGTGCCATTGCTAATATATATGGATACTACTATTATGTCTATTATGTTGGTCGGAGCAAGCCTATTTTTCGAAAAATCGGAAGGTTCTGTAGTTACACTTTTTGTTACCCCTACCTCCACTATGCAAATACTAATTTCAAAAATTATTAGTGCAGGTATAACAGGAGTTGTAAGCGGTATTATTGTTGGTGTGGGAGCTTTGTTGATTACTGATGTAGAACTTATGCTTTTGCCTTTATTGCTTGCAGTCTTTGTGATTACTATGGCACATAGTGCTATAGGGCTAACCCTTGCTATTCTTGCTAAAGACTTCCCTAATCTACTAGTTAAGATGATGATATATATGCTTATATTCGCCATATTGCCAATATTAGCTATAGACGGACTATTGCCTAAAGTATTCGATTATATCTTAATAATATCTCCTTCACATTGTGCCAGTATTCTTCTTCAAGCCGCATTTACTAATACGGATTGGTATATGGTGCTGATTTCAATAATTTGGATTATTTTTGTACCTACTTGGTTAATTATAAAATTTGTTGCTCCAAGATTTCAAGAGCATATGATGAGAGGGTAGTATTATGAATAAATATATACAAATATCTAAATATGAATTGAAAAGTATTATGAAGAACAGTATAGGAAGACTGCTCATGTTTTATCCTATTGTTATGACAATTATGGTAGTATGGCTATTCCCCTTTATTATTAATATGGCAGAGGGTGATGAAATAGCTAAGAAATATACATCTCTTATCTTGTTAATAATATCTATAACAATGGGTGGATATGTTATAGGGATAATGTTAACTTTCAATATTTTGGATAAGAAAGACGAGAAATCTCTATATACTATCGCAGTAACGCCTCTTTCCACAAAAGGCTATCTATACTATCAGCTTACATTTACTTATATTCTTTCTGTAATATCTAGTCTAATGGTATTAGGTTTCACAAAGCTTTTAGCACAAGATGCATATACCTATGAAGTGCTAGGTCAGACAATCAATTTAATTGAGGGACTAACTTGGGGCAGGATAATAGCTTTTGTGTTTGTTGGCAGTCTGTGGTGTCCTGCATGGGGGCTTATCATTTCTGCATTTGCAAATAATAGCATTGAGGGATTAGCATATGTAAAAGGTTCAGGTATATTTATTATGTTGCCTTTGCTTATGGTATTAGAGACTTTTAATGGTGGCTTGCAGTATATTCTAGGTATAGCCCCAAATTTCTGGGCTATCAAAGGTCTTATGGCAACTGTTATGCCAGAAAATAGCGTTGACTTACCTTTTGCTATATATATGTTAATAGGTTTGGTATATGGTATAGCCCTAAATGTTTTCGCAATTAGACTATTTGAAAAGAAGACCTTATCTACCATTTAGAGCATTTATGCAATCTTTATAAACAATATAAAAATCACCGCTAAATAATTAGTGGTGATTTTATATATTATTATCAATTCAGATGTGTTTATGAGAAGAAATATCTTGCTTTGGCAATTTCCTCTCTTGTTTTGCCCCCTGCTAATTGTTTGAGGTACGCCCTCGCAGACTCTTCCATAACACTACAAGTCCTAAATGTATCTTCTATGGTTGCTCCTACCGCTAGCATACCGTGATTTGCCATAAAGCAGGCATTTCTGCCTTGCATAGCCTCTACCGTACTCGCTGCTAATGATTTTGTGCTAGGCAAACCATATTTACTTATCTCTGCAGCTCCACCTACATACTTATGCATATCTTCACTTATAACAGGCATAGATTTATGAGCTGCTGCAAAAGAACTGCATTCTGATGGATGCGAGTGCATTACAACATTTATGTCGGGTCTAGATAATAGAATTCCCATATGAATATCTTTTTCGCCAGAAGGCTTAATATTACCTTCGTATTCTTTAGTTTCCATATTCATTACTACCATATCTTCGGGTTTCAGTGTCAAGTAATCTATTCCAGATGGAGTAATTAACATATGTTTATCATCGATTCGAATAGAAATATTACCCCAAGTACCTTGAACTAAATTAGATTGAACCAGTTTAACTCCTGCTTCTTTGACGGCTACTCTTAGTTCCATTTCTTTGTCGGAACAGTTTATAATTCCCTCTTTTTTTGTTACAGCAAAGTCATCATTGACTTTGGAATATTTCTTCTTATAGATGAAATTCATTAATAAAGCTTCTAAAGTTGGAATTTTCTTATACTGTCCTATTACGGTAACATCGATAAAGCATTTGCAAGCCTTTTCTTGTACTAAGGTAGCAACATAAGCAGAATATAAAGAACTTCCACAAGCTATAATCCCGCCATTAGGCACTACACAAGCTGTTCTTCTTTTAAGAACTTTGGCATAATTAGATGATATTTTAGTAGAAATACCGACTATTTGAGCGGTGTCATCTAGCAAAGTTGGAAAACTTTTAATATTAAGCTTACCTACAATATTTGCGTTATGAGGCATTGCATGAATTATTGCATTCGCATCTTTGTTCTTAAGAAAAATTGTTCTATGAATTTCCAACTCACCACTCAATGTTTCGTTGAAATTAATCTCTTTATAACTATTTTCTTTAACTACTGTATCTGCAGAAATATCAATGATTGCAATTGCAGAGGTATCAGAAACTTTTATACTTATAGAACAATTACCTTCATCAGATAATTTTTCTTCTTTGATTCTTGCTATATAATCTGTAAATAGCTCTATATATTTATTTTCTATTTTATTCATCACCTTCAAATCTCCTTTGATTAGCTTGTTTATAAGCATTTGCAAGACCATAGTATACATTTTTGTAGCTTGCAAACATTTCAGTATAAGTATGTGCGATTGCTTTATTAGGCTTAAAAGACTGTGTTACTTTTACATATTGATAAGCCTGGTCAAAAGAACTTATTTCCCCTAATCCTATAAGCGCAATAATAGCGCCGCCTAATGCTCCCGCATTTCTAGGGTCTTCAACTATTTCAAATTCCACTCCTGTTATATCTGCAATGATTTGCATCCAGGCTTTGTCTAGAGCGCCACCTCCGATTATACGGAAAGTATTGCAACTGAAACCATAGTCTTTCTTGAAATTTTCAAGTATCCACCTAAGATTATAGCCTATTCCTTCATATAAAGCTCTCATTAAATGTTCTCTTGTATGTTCAGCATTTATGTTGAATAGCGTTGCACGTGTTGTAGTTGTGCTAACGGGACATCTTTCACCTAGCATCCAAGGCGTACATATTAAATGATCTGAGCCAGCAGGTATCTGTTCAATTACTTTATCCATATATTCATAGATATCATCACCAAATTTTTCTTTTTCATGTACGAAGAATTGGTCTATTAACCATTGAATATTCGAGCCTGCCGCTTCAGTAATGCCTACAATAAGATTCATATTAGGGTCTGCGCTTTTTATAGCTGCCGCACCGCTCCTGAACGTTGTTTTATCCTTTGATACTGCACAAACCCAAGCAGAAGTGCCAAGATAAATATGTATCTCTTCATCTTTATTCATACCTGAACCGATAGCTGCGCTTTGAACATCATCACAACCGCCGAATACTGGAGTGCCTTCAACTAATCCTATTTCTGCTGCACTTTTTGGAAGTAATCCTCCTACTACATCTGTACTGTGTACTAAAGGTGGTAGTTTCGTCATATCCATACCTATTAGCTTCATTGCTCCTAGCCATTTATTCTTCTTAAGGTCAAGACCATAAGAAGATGCTCCTGATAATTCTGCTACCATAATACCTGTACATTTCATTTTGAGAAAGCCATTTACATCAAGGAAAAACTTAGTACGATTGAAGATGTCCGCCCTTTCTTCTTTGAGCCAACGCATTTTTGGTATAACATCTTTGCCCATTATAGGTGTGCCTACTATCATTGTAAAAAGTTTCTTACCACCGAATTTTTTCATAATGGCTTGTGCTTGCTTTTCTGCTCTTCCATCAACCCAAGTGATATTGTTGTAAAGTACTTTTCCATCATTGTCGACAGGAATTAATCCCATAGCTTGTGTGGTGAACACAATGCCTTTAATTTCTTCAGGTTTAATTTTGGTCTTTTTTATTAAATCCTTAGTAGAACCACATACTGCCGTCCAATAATCATTTGGACGTTGTTCAACCCAAGAAGGGTAAGGATATAGTGTAGGATAAGGGGAATGTGCTGTTGCTACAATTTTACCCTTGAAATCTACTAATACTGCTTTGTCCGAACTAGTACCTATATCGTGCGCTAGAATATATTGCCCCATAGAATACACCTCTCTAATATTATGGATTTATTTTAATAAACCTCTGTCAGTTTTTACAACTTCTTTGAATACTTTTTCGAATTTATTAAGCGCTTCAGCGATTACTTCATCGGTAGTAGCCATTGAAGTATATAATCTTGAGCCAGCAAGCGTAACAATACCATTTGCCATATATGCTGCTCCCATTTCTTCCATAGCGACTTTTCTATCAGTCATCATTTTCTTATGTTTAAGTACTGGTATCAACGAAGCCAAGGTAAACATTGAAGAAAAGTCAAAACTCATAGCGCCTGTGCATTCAAGATGTACTATTGACCCTTGATTATATGCTACATAAGGCAAGTTATATTTAATTATTAGATCTTTTAGTCCTGAAGCTAATTTATCTCCTGCAAGCCCAGCTTTTACACATGCGTTAGTTTTCTCTATCTCTTTGATAGTAAGGTAACCTGCAAGAGAAGATAATGGGTTAGCTGCAAGAGTTCCACCACAATATGCTTTGTGTTTAAGTCCGCCAATACCAGCTGCAAGTCTGCTGATATATTCTTTCTTACCACCAACACCACCAGCTGCCGGATATCCGCCAGCGATAATTTTACCGAAAATAGTTAAGTCAGGCTTGATATCGAAATAACCTTGAGCACCACCTAATCCTAATCTGAAACCTGTAACAACTTCATCGAATATGAATAGTGCGCCATATTTATGTGCAAGTTCCATAGCTTTGTGGTTGTAATCTTTGTCTATGGGGCGAGTTCCGCTCTCTGGTCCTACTGGCTCTACTATTACTGCCGCAGTGCCACCTTTAAGTTTGTTAAGTCTTAGCATCCTCTTAAGCATTTTCAAGTCATTAGGTCTAACTTCATCAGTTAGGCTCATATATTTCTTTGGTATACCGAAAGACTCTAAGAATCTTCTAGTACCAGGAATTTTCAAGCCATATACCATCTGGTCTGACCATCCATGATATCCGCCACCCATTTTAATTATTCTTTTATTGCCAGTTACAAGCCTAGCAACTCTTGTTGCAGCAGTAACTGATTCGGAACCTGAACTTAGCATTCTGAACATTTCAACAGCAGGCATCTGCTTGTTGATTTCTTTTGCTAAGAGCAATTCTGCTTCGTGAAATAATCCAGCGACGGAAGCCATTCCTGTTCCGCCG
>CAZKXV010000081.1:0-6254 GCA_964556835.1 uncultured Clostridia bacterium | reverse complement strand
TAATTGTTTGACTTAAAGGTAATAAAAATGATATAAATATAGTATAGAATATTGTGAGGTGACTATATGGCTAGCAAATATGGAAAGGAAACAACAGTAATATGGAAAGATAAAAAAAGAATATGGGGAATGCCTTTGTCTTTTACAAGGTATTTATTGGTTGAAAAGGACCAAAGTTGGGTTAAATTATTTGTATCAAAAGGATTTTTTTCTACGAAAGAAGAAGAAGTTAATGCATATAGAATAATTGATTCTTCTCTTAGGCGAAATCTTTTCAATAAGCTATTTGGTGTGGGAACAATAATACTTACTTGTAAAGATGCTACTTGCCCAACCATTGAATTAGTTAGAATTAAAAAACCTTATGTAGTAAGAGATACTATAGCACAAGTTGTTGAAAATGAAAGAGCCAAGAAGAAAGTCAGAGTAAGTGAGTTTCACGGAAATGAAGGTGATGACGACTTTATTGAATAGTATATAAGACAGGGGAAGGGTTTGCGTCTTATGACTTTTTATTAAATTCTAGTATTTTTTTAGTGTTTTGCTAATCCCTCAAAGTATATTTGAGGGATTAGTTAATATAACTTTCTCTATTAATTATTATAATTTATGGTTGAAATTCTTTGTATTATATATCAATGCGATACATTTATCGTCTAGGCGGTTTTTTGCTTTTTCGCTGTTAATAGTCCACGCAATAAAAGGTGGGTATTTGTTCCTTTTGTTATCATTTTGGGGTATAGTTCTGTGCAAGCATAATGAGCCATCAGGGTTGAAGTCTTTAGCCAGTTTGGGAAATTTCATAGACAGTGCGACAGTATAACCTAATTCTTTCATATATTTGATACCGATAGGGTCGAAACCAATTATAACTATATCACCTTTGTAGTCAGTGAGTTCATTATGTAATAATTTACACATTTCTATTACGTTATTTCTAGGCTTTAGCTCTATAAAAAGTAGTGATTTGCCTTTTATAAGTTGCAAAATATCTGTTAAGAGAGGAATAGTATGTTCGGTATTTTTCAGTTGGAATTTGGTAAGGTCAGCCGATGTCATATCTTCGACAATACCTTTTTCCCCACACATTCTATATAATCTATGGTCATGGAAAACTATCATTCTCTTGTCAAGTGTCATATGTATATCTAATTCTACTGCATAGCCTTTTTCAACAGCGACTTTTATTGCTTCATAGCTATTTTCAGGATTAGTATTATCCCAACAACCTCTATGTGCAATTATTTTGTTATCTTTACATAATTCAACAAGTTTATTCATTTTGTATTATCCCCTAATTCTTATTACTATGAAGAGGTGCAGGTATTCTTCCGCCACGACTAATAAATTCGCTTGGGGAGATAGTGCTTATCTTCATTATTGGTGCTCTGCCCAGTAATCCGCCAAATGATACTTCTTCGCCAACACTTTTGCCACATACTGGTATGACTCTTACTGCTGTCGTTTTGTTATTCACAACGCCTATGGAAATCTCATCAGCAATGAGGGCGGATATCACATCGGCAGGCGTGTCACCTGCTATAGCTATCATATCAAGTCCTACACTGCATACAGCTGTCATAGCTTCGAGTTTTTCTATACTTAGGGCGCCACTTTCAACCGCTCTTATCATACCAATGTCTTCCGATACAGGAATAAAAGCACCACTTAGCCCGCCTACATGTGAGCTTGCCATAATACCACCTTTTTTAACGGCATCATTGAGCAAGGCTAGCGTTGCGGTCGTTCCGCAAGCACCGACTTGAGCTAGCCCGATATTTTCTAATATCGTTGCTACGCTGTCGCCTACTTTGGGGGTAGGTGCAAGCGATAAGTCTACTATACCATATCTTCCGCCTAGTCTTTTAGCTGTTTCTTTCGCTACCATTTGTCCCATTCTAGTTATCTTAAATGCGGTTTTCTTGATTATTTCTGCGACTTCGGTCAAGTCTCGGCCTTTCACTTCGTTGATTGCTTGAGCAATTACTCCCGGCCCACTAACTCCTACATTTATAACCCTGTCACTTTCGCCTACACCATTGAATGCTCCTGCCATAAATGGATTGTCTTCTACCGCATTTGCAAATACTACTAGTTTCGCACAAGCAATAGAATTTCTGTCCGCTGTCAATCTTGCACATTCTTTTATGACTATGCCCATAAGCCTGATTGCATCCATATTAATTCCTGCACGGGTAGTTGCACAATTCACTGATGAGCAGAGTTTTTCTGTGGTTGCGAGAGCCTGCGGAATGTCACGTATGAAAAGTTCTTCATAACTAGTCATTCCCTTATGCACAAGTGCAGTATATCCACCTATAAAATCTATGCCTAGTTCATTTGCAGATTTGTCTAATGCTTGGGCTATTTCAAGATGACCTTTGCTACTTGCGCTCACTAAGGATATAGGTGTTACGGATACCCTTTTGTTGACAATAGGTATACCATACTCTTTCGAGATATCGTTGCCCACTTTGACTAAGTCTTTTGCACTGGTGGTAATTTTATCATATATAGCGGTCGCACATCTTTTGGGATTTTCGCTTATACAATCGAAAAGAGATATTCCCATTGTGATTGTTCGGACATCTAAGTTCTCCGAAGATATCATATTGATTGTTTCTATAATTCTTTTGTCGTTAATCATAATCAAATATTGTGCATTGCATCAAATATCTTTTTGTTGCGTATGCTTATTTCCATGGATATTTCTTTTCCCAACTGGGCAAGAGCTTCGGTAATTTCCGAAAAGGTTATTTCTGCCAGTTCGGTATCGACTAGCATTATCATATTAAATTGGTCGCTACAAGTGGTTTGTCTAATGTCGTTGATATTTATATTTAGTTTAGCAAGCTTAGTACTTACTGCTGCAATAATACCCACCCTATCTTCACCATTAACTGTTACTACTGCTTTCATAATCTTTCCACCTCAAAGCAATTATAAGTTATTATGGGTACTGTTGTCAATTATTAGTAGCAAGGCTATAAATCTATAATTTTCGATAAATACGAAATGCAATGGCAGTAATATCATCGGCTATTCCTTTTTCCACGCAAGAATGTGCTATTTGGTCGACAATTAACTGTGGATTATAGTTAGAATTACTAGCTAGAATATTCATTATTTTTTCTGTACCTATTGTGTCAGGAATACCATCACTAACTATTAGGCAAATATCCTTCGTTGTAAGTTGCCTAGTAGTAATATTGGGGGTGACATCTTCTAATATCCCTATAGGTAATGCACCACCTTTAATCTGTACAATGCCCGTATCCGGTGTAGATATATAGCCCGATACGCCGCCTAACTTGATAAAATCAGCGATACCGCTATTCAAATCAATAACAGCCATATCAAGTGCAGTGAAACTCTCATCATTTCTAGTTACAAGCAGACTATTAGTCAGCTCAAGAATAAGTTCATTATCTAGTCCCGCTTTATAGAGGTTTTCTATCATTTCAAGAGCATTAGAAGACTCTTTTTCGGCATCAACCCCCGTACCCATACCGTCGCAGAGTGCAATCATTATATTATCTTTACCAACTCTTGTAATACTTCTAGTATCGCCACTGATAATACTTCCTGCCTTAGTTGCCATAGTCTCTGCAAGCAGAATGTCATATTTCCATATCTTGTGATAGGTCATAGCGATTAAGGCTTCGGGATACTCACATACAATCTCTGAACGTGTCCACCTTGTTCCCGTCGTCTTGTATAGCGATTCTAGAATTATTTTCTTATAAGCATCTTTCTTGCGTACTACTAAAGTTATGCCTTTCTCCAGTTCGTTCCATAGAATGATTTCGTGGCAAGTTATATTATGATAAGACAACTCTTCGAGTAGTCTTGAGTATAATCGCTCATCTGTGGTGATGCTCTTAGATATCTTATTACTCATTTTGTCAAGGAGCTTAGAAATACCGCCCGATTGTGTGGCAAGCAATTTCTTCGCTTTGTCTATTTCGTTTCCGCCTGCCTTGCGTTTTGTTTCTTGCTTTAATTTATTGTCAAGGTCGGATACAACATCTTGCAATTTAACGCATTTGCTTGTAAGTAGTGGAGGACTATCTAAGATAGTTGCCTTGTTTCTTCTGACTGCACTATCTACCATTTCTTTGATAAGATGCGTTGCATAGTCTTTAGTTACAGTATAACAAGCTGAGTTATGCGGACAACTAGCACAATGTTTATCTTTAATAAAATCGACATAATTATCTACCTGTGTTATAGCATCTGCCTCCACTTTCTCGGATAGTAATGATATGCGTATGTCATTGAAAGCACGGCTAACTGCTCTTATTTCTTCGCCCATTTCAAAGCGATTGATATTGACTAATGCTTTTGCGGCAAGCCCCTTATTTGTAGTTGCAAATATATTTTTCGTTCTTATATAGTATTTATTAGGTATAATCATAGCAATGAAAATTCCTATTAATACTGCTATTAGATGTAATATATCATATCCGCCGAAAGTACTAAAATAGTATCCTATACCGATATCACCAAGTGCGTAAGAGAATCCTACAAAGACTACCCCAAGCTTGCTGAATGCAAGAGCAATCAAAGTACATCCCACGATAGAAGCAAGTACGGTGATGTCATTGCTAGCTATTGCTCCGCCTAAGCCAAGTATTGCTGCTAGAACTACCGCTTTGTAAGAACCTAATCTTACACAAGCGACAATAGCAAATGCACATACAAGGTAGTAGGGCATAAAATTCATGATGTCAAGAGTGTATAAAGCCAATGCGATAACAGCAAGTAGAATGCCCATGCAGACCCATTCATCTTGCATAATACGTATTCTTATTCCTCGTTTGACTATTGAATATAAAGAAATCAAGCATACTAATACAAATACTTGTGCGATTAAAGCATTGATTAATAGATCAGCTAGTGATGAATCTTGCAGAAACCCGATAACGATAATTGGTAGCCTTGAGATAAGTGCAATAAGATTAATTTCAAGTAGATTTACACGCCTATTTAGTACATGATAAATATAGTATACGCTTATTGTAAGACCAATAAGTATACCGCTAAAAAGCAATGTCTCAAGGGTAGGGCTAGCGATAAAGAGTGCTATTACAAATAGTGAAGAAAGTATAGGCAGATTTTCGCCTGCATAAATAAGCCCTAAGAAAAAACCAATATCAAAAGGGCGTATGCTCCCTATTTCTGCATTTGCAAGAAGTAACATAATAATAAAATATAATATGTATTTGGTATATTTGACCTTGCCCATAATTGAATTCTAACAGTTTAGTTCAAAAATAAATACGCAAGTATTGCAACTTACGGGCGAAATTAGTCGAATTTAAATAATTTTTTTAGATTTTGGCAATTTTGAAGCCATCAGATTTGTCAACAACAATTATTGCCTTTCCGAATACCCAGCTGCTAGGAATACAACCGTTAGTAGTTCCTATGCCACTTGTATAATAATCTTCGCTATCTAAGCTGTTGTTGCGGTTGTCGCCCATAATGAAGTACAAGTCCTCGCCAACCACAAACTCAGGAATATCATTCACGCCGTAACCGTTTGTATTCTTGGCTACCATATCAAATGTAGTATCTGCCACGCCATTAACGTATAGAACAGAGTCCTCTATCCTAATTGTGTCGCCGGAAATACCAATTACCCTTTTGATAATTAATTTGAAAGCTGTATCGGTTTCTGAACTATCTGATAATTTGTTTAGTCTTAAGAAATGCCTAAAATATTCGTTTATATCGAATTTTTTTTCTGCAGGATTTTCAAGTTCTAGTGCAGCTTCAGTCAATGGACGGTAAACGACTACAACATCGCCTCTTTCTATCTCGTATGAAGACTTGGTTATCATAACGCTACTATCTGATTCAGGTAGTGTAGGGGTCATAGATGGACCAATAACTCCGATTGGCATAAAGAATAGCTGTTGGAGCAATGTGAATACCAAATTGGCTATCACAAAAACCAAAGCTAAAGATATAATAGAGTTGAGTAATTGTTTTTTTTTGGAAGTGTTTTGTTTGTTTTTCATATATATATTTTACACAAATAGAATGTTATTAAGAAGTATTTTCTTGCCTGATTTTATAATAAGTGATTTTGCTTCAGCCCAAGACTTAAGTGAAATCATCTTATCTGTCTTAAAATCTTGCAGGTCAAGTGACAATTTGCTCCATTCAATAGCACTCGAAATAGCACAATCTTCATAGTATTGTAGTATCTCATTGTTTTCGTTTACTGTTTCGATAATAATTCTTAC
>CAZKXV010000080.1:0-6316 GCA_964556835.1 uncultured Clostridia bacterium | reverse complement strand
CTTATTATTCTGATTACTATTCTCCAATTTCTTTATTACTTCTTCTATGCTTTCTGTTTGTTCGTTTAATATTTCATTTGCATAATTATTACAGCACAATATCTCTCTTTCTTTGCTTATCAATATAGCGGGTTGATAAAAATTATAAAATGTCGCTTTCCATCTTTTTATATCAAACTCGAACATATTATTTTTTTGTTCATTAATTATAAAAAACCCACACATTACAGTGATAGTAATATGAACAGGATCAATCAATTTATCTAATCCTGCTAGAATTATTATTATAGGTATCCAAGCAATTTGAAATACTACAGCTAAAAAGTATAAACTTTTTCTCCTTCTAGTATTGGAAGTCGAATAATAAGCTTTGAGCAAGGTAATAATTGAATAAATTATGAACAAAACATAGTAAGCTACAATCAAATAAAAAACAGGGCCTCTTACTGTTTGAAGAATACTAAACTCATCTATTGCAAGTTGTATACTTTTATAAATCAAATGATGAAATGGATTTGTAATTACTAATAACCAAAGAACGATTGAAAATAATATTAATGAGACTTTCTTATTTTTCTTTAATTTTCTTTCCGTTAATTCAGAAATAAACATTATTCCAAATGCTGGAATTAAGAGTATTCCTATATACTTAAAATTTAGTATAAATAATTCTGCATTTATTGATGTAGAAGTTAATTCTAGAAAATAACCCAAAGAGTTTATCGCTGAAGCAAATAAAAAAAAGGCAAAACTATATAATCTGTTTTCAGATTTTTGTTTTATTATTATTATCCCAACTATAACATATATTATAGAAATAATTGGTAAAAAATTAATTAATAATCTTAATATTGCATTCTCTAAATCCATATTTAGATACTCCTATAGATAAATTATATCATATACGAATAGTGTTTTCAAGTAGCAGTTTTTTACACAATAATTTTAAGACCGCGATTGCTCAAGAGCATTTACCTAAAAATGTTCCAAACCATTTTTCCATTCGCCATAATCAACAACATCGGCAAACATAACTGTAGCAACTATTTAGTTTAGCTAATAGGCGATATGGTATATATTTTTTTTATTCAATATCCTCTAAGCCTATATTATATTCTTCTAAATCTTTGGCCTCTCTAATTAATGCTAGCTCCTCTTGAATAATCTTCAATCTTTCACCAGTAAGCTTATACCAATATAGAGGAACTATTGATACTAGATTTGTTAAAGCAGGAATTATTGTAAAAATCATAAATAATCTTATCTCAAACTGATGAGTTTGCAAATAAACATCAGTTTCTCCTGGGATAAGACCCCTATCTGTCATTTCCTTAAAGCCTGCCCACGTAATGAGAAACCCGAGTACGAAATCTTTGAATCCACTTGATACCTTGCTTCTAAAGCCCATAAATGAGAAGGTTACCCCCTCTCTCCTTTCTCCAGTCTTATGCTCCCAATAATCTAGAGTATCTGCAGCCATTTGACTAGGCATAACATTCAGAATTCCTACAGGTAACATTGCAAAGAACATTAAAGCTGAGGTAACAACCCAACCATATGTAGGGCCTATCAAATATACTATTGTAAGACCAATTGAATGCCAAATTGTTGCGTATATAAAAATCTGCTTTGAATTAAATCTACTCTTGAGATAAGGAGTAATAAGCATACCTATCATAGCTGCAATAGCACCGGGCAAAGCAAAGAATATCATTAGCCCCGGTTTGTAGAAAATATATGTTACAACAAAGATTATTGTAGCTGATACAAGATTTCTGAAGAAGGACAGCAAATTCGAAATAGTAATTATCAAGAACGGTTTATTCTTAACTACATATTTGAAGCCATCCAGAAAACCCGGTTTGTCTGCAGAAGGCTCTATTCTTTCTTTAAGGTTATATGCGCTAATCATTAAGAAAATTGGTCCTAATATTCCAATTATGATAGCTGATGCTATTAGACTCATTTTTAATGCAAAGAAAATAATGAAAACAGAATATAATACAAGACTTGATTGCTCACCTATAGATGAAGAAATTGAACCGAGAGACAAAATCTTAGTTCTTTCTTGTGTATTTGGCGAAACTACTGCTGATAGACCACCTAGTGGCACACCTACTAAAGTTGCAATAATGCCAAATGAAAAATAGGTAACATACATATATATAATTCTTCCTGTCATTGGCAAGCCTGTAACAGGAATAAATAGTATAATAATTATCATGCCATAAAAGACTGAACCAAACATTACATATGGTCGAAGTTTTCCCCATCTAGTTCTTGTTCTATCTACAATAATTCCCATAAATGGGTCATTACAACCATCAAATATTTTCGCAAGAAGAAACATAGTAGAAGCAACAATTGGATTAATCCCTAATACCTGTATGTAGAAAATAAAAAGATATGCTTGTGACATTCCGGAAATAGCACCATTCGAAAAAGTTGCTAGAGAATAAGAAACATAGTCTTTTTTTTCTAAATATGTCTGCTTTATCAATTCTGTTCTTGTTCTTTCATCCATAATCTATCCTTTATCCTTTTTTTATTATTTTCTTTCTATACACTATATATTACTATTTAGTTTTCAGTAAATGCAATATCTCTATGAGATAAAGCATTCCTAGAGCTTGACCATAAGGCATTATGCTAATTGGGATATTGCAATAGAAATCAGCACTTATTCTTCCCATAGGTGTTCCATATGAGACTTGATGCATAAAGCCATCAGAATCTATTAATCTTAATACAGAATCAAGCGTATTAACTGCAATAGTATTATATTTATTTGATATTATTCCTAATCTTGCTGAATACAATATCCCTGCGGCAAATCCGCAAGTAGCACTCGCTTCAAGATATGAGTTGCTATTATCTATCAATGTATGCCACATACCACTTATATCTTGATATTTGCTTAGGCCTTCAATCTGATTGACTAATATGCCTTTCAAGTATTTGCATATGCTATCCTCTTCTGGCAATATAGAAATAAACTCGGGTATAGCAAGAGTTATCCAGCAATTTCCTCTACCCCAAAACGCTTTAGAAAAATTATGATTACCCATAAATGTCCAACCATGATACCATAAACCAGTGTCTTTATCTTGCAAATACTTAGTATGTAGAAGGAATTGATACTTTGCTTCCTCAATATATATATCGTTATTGCATATCTGTCCCATCTTAGCTAGAAATAGAACAGTCATAAATAGTGTATCATCCCATAATTCACCTTCATTTATAGAATCGCTAGTAATATGCTGAAATCCTCTCTCCGAAGTTCTTGGAAGTTCATTAACAATCCATTCTGCCCATGAAATACACTCTTCCAAATAACTTGCATTTCTAGTCTCTTCATAAACATAAGCCATTGCAAGCATTGGTGCTGTAGTATTGATGTTCTTACTAGGTAGACCTGCGATTAATCTCTCATCATAGTAGACGCATAAATCTTGAAGATAACTCTTATCATTAGAGTATTTGTACATTTTCCATAAGCCATAGAGTCCCACTCCTTGAGGCCATTCCCAGAATCGATATCTCTCTATGTCATCCCCTTTAAGATTGCTATTCTTCATATTATTCATAAACTCTTTATCATCTGAATAAAGAACGCTCTTGAATGCTTTAGCTAATAATAAGATTTTATCTTGTACTATTTTTTCCATATTATACCCTTTCTATCAAAAAACTATTAGTCATCTGATAATCAACAACTACGCCATTATGTGTAAAATCATTACCTTGAATACTTAATAATCCATAATGAGGGTCATTGAATGATAATTTATCTTTTTCATAATCAATCTTAGCACTTGATAATATATCTGCAAACTCTTTAAGGCTTCCAAACTGACTGGTGATTCCACATCTTAATAACACGCCTTGATTTAAGCCATTTGATATAAGCTCTTTGCCTTTATTTGCACCATATTCAGTTATAGTTAATCCATTAGTGAAATACACACCAACTAAAGCTTCGCCACTTTGTCCGAAGAACCAATTACCCACTACCTTATAACTATCATAGTCGTACAATGGAGTATATGCGTGAATATAATGTATTAATGATTCTGGCTTAATCTTATAAACCATAAGCTGCAAATCTCTATATTGATGAATTAGTGGCATTGTACCATTTCCTGCCCAATAGCTTGGTCTGCTACAACCACTAAATACTTTCTCACCCGAATGGTTAATAATCATTGGCACTGCATCATTACCTAGTGCGATATTCTGCAAATGCTGTTGATGTCCAATCTCGTATGGTCTATATCCGACGGCACTAGTCATACAATAATCTTTTGTTATGTAATTATATATATTTGCTTGATTTATCCCCTGTGATAGCTTGATAATTGTATCAAAATTACCCTTAAGTTTCCCTACTTTATTAGTAGGTATATAATTGCTTATTGCATATGATGTTATAGCGTGGCAATAAGAGTTAATATATCCCTTACCTGTTGTAATCCATTCAATGAAATTAACCTCATTAAGATGCCTAAATTTGAGCGCAACTTCATAAGCCCTACCATAACTAGAACATAAGAAACCATTGAATGTATTAAACTTAATAACATCAAATGTGAAATCCAGTCCCTTTCTTGCCATTTGTCTTATATCTTCATCTGGCGCCATATCATATAATGCAAATAATCCTATCAAATCAATAGGTATATAAGATACAGAATTCCATTCAGCATAACCATATTTAGAAAATAATTCAAACCATTCAATTAGCCTTTGCTTGCCAATTTGATATTGCCTAAAACCTTTACGCCCGCTTGCAGAAAAAACAGCATCAGGATACATATTACCTGTCAAATACTGTGAAACATGAAACAAAAATGCATGATTTTCACTAAAATACCACATTACATCATTGCCTAATTCATCTATCCAATACCTAAAATTAATTAGTGCATGCTTAATTTCTGAAATTAAATCAGGGGTAAGATAAATAGTGTAATCTCTTAGTAATCTAAGAAATAGCGGTAGATAGAAATCGGCACAATCCCGCTTTTCTTTGATATAATCTAAGCTGATATTTAAACAGTCTCTTGCTTTGTCTGTCATCTTGCCTTCTGCTTGTAATATCGCTATTGTTTTGTTTATGCCGTCTGCACCTAGCTTAGATACGAACTCTAATGCTTGTATTTTACGCTCATTAATATCCTGCTTAGGCTTTATTAGCTTCAATTCTTTGGGATAAAGTGATATTAATAACTCTCTTATGATGCTTATACCATTATGTTGTATAACTAATTTAATTCTCTTATCTTGTGGCTTAAACCCAAGAAGCCCCTCAATATCTAATGTTGATTGAGCTTTGTTTAATACACATTTTCTACTATTAAGGTCGCTAATTATTTCTATTTGAATATCATCTGAAATTAAAGTATTATCATAGCCTAAAGTAACTAAATCTTCATCGTATATATCTTTAGTAAAATAACAACTCTTCAATACTTCTTCAATATTCTCTATAATGTTAGGCTGACCATCCACATCTAATTCTATTTTTATAGGTAATACACCTTGATATCTCAAATCAAAATAATAGAAAACATCCCTTTCAGCTAATTCATCGAAATAAATTATTAAAGTGTTTATGCCTTTTGATAATGATAGAAAAATTCTTTTACAAGATGCAATATTTCTTGTATATGGCATATAGCATTCTATTTCTAAGCCATTTAACCAAATCTTTACACCGCCACAAGTATACAAATCAAACTCTGCAATATAATCATTATCTGATAATATGTCCACCGTTCCATAACAAGACAAATAATGGGGAGTATGATTAAAATCTGAAAACTCAACTCTATTATTTTCAAAAGGAAAATAAAGTTTGTTGTATTCGCCCTTATATATCTCGACTTTCTTTATAATTCTGCTAGCCAGAAAAGACTCTCTAACAGGATAAATTATTTGTACATACCCTTCACCTTGATTAATATCACTATCAAAAGATTGACAAGGAGAACTAAAAGGCGTTTTATTTATATCAGTTAACCAGAAACGATTAATTGAATCATTTTTATTGATTATATATCTTAACTTTTGCATATATACCTCTTTCTATTTAATAATTATAGCATTAGTATACATAAAAAACTACCTATATTTTGCTAAAAAACTTTGAAGCCTACGCATATTATGCTATAATGTTAATAAAATTATGGATAAAAGTATACTGTATAAAGAAAATTATAGCTATAACATCAAAGAGAAGAATTCTTCTTATTATTTTCATATGGATTATGGAACAAGACATCATCGAGTCAATATGTCTTTTCAACATTTT
>CAZKXV010000079.1:0-6349 GCA_964556835.1 uncultured Clostridia bacterium | reverse complement strand
TATAACAACTAAAGATATATAAGGAGTTAATATGCCTAGACCAAGAAAATGGCGAAGAGTCTGTTCATTGCCAGAAAATAAAACATTTGGACCATTAAATAAAGCTATTGGTGATAACGATTATATTAAAATGTCTGTTGAAGAATATGAGACAATTAGACTAATTGATTTTGAAGGTCTTATGCAAGAAGAATGTGCAGATAGAATGGAAGTTGCACGTACAACAATACATAGAATATACACATCCGCAAGAGAAAAAATTGCTCAAGCACTAGTAAATGGTCAAGCAATAAGCATTGAAGGTGGAGATTACATTCTTTGTGAAGAAAGACAGCCATCGTGCGGTAACGGCAGATGTCATAGGCATGGAAGAAATATATTATAAATTTTATAAGAATAATTGTGCTATGTAGCATTAGTTATTAGAAATATATTAGCTTGAATTATGTTTAATATCAGGCTATTATATTAAGAAGATTTGAGGGATATTATGAAAATATATGAATCTGGAGAAAACTATTTAGAAACCATTCTTTTAATAAAAGAAAAGAAAGGTAAAGTGCGAGCTGTAGATATTATTGAGGAATTGGGATACACTAAATCTAGTGTTTCAAGAGCTGTAAATATTCTTAGAGATAAAGAATATATTATAATAGATAAAAATGGTAGTATCACCTTCACCCCTAAGGGTCGGGAAACTGCAAATTGCTTATACGAAAGACATAAGGTATTAACAGAATGTTTGATTAGGCTTGGGGTAGAAAAAAGTATTGCAGAAAAAGATGCTTGTAGAATAGAACATATAATAAGCAAAGAGAGTTTTCAAGCAATAAAAAATCATGTAGAAAAAAAATGAAATACATATATATGTATCTTGAATATGAGTAAATATTTATATATTGTATGTTTATAAATTTTCTTTATTATGATATACTATAAAATAAGCAAATATAATAGGTTAGATAGCACATAAACTAGATGAATAAACTAATATAGGGGAATAAACTGTGAGTAATGTTCTAATTGCTTTTTTATTAACAGCTGTAGCTGGATTGTCGACGGGAATAGGTAGTGCTATTGCTTTTTTTTCTAAGCATTCAAACAAAAAATTCTTGTCTTTGAGTCTGGGATTTTCTGCAGGTGTTATGATATATGTTTCATTTGTAGAATTATTTCAAGGTTCAATTAATACATTATCAATTAGTTATGGAAATAAATTAGGGCTTTTATACGCAATCTTAGCTTTTTTTGGAGGAATGTTATTTATTGGTATAATAGACAAATTAATACCAGAAATAACAAATCCGCATGAACAACATCTTATTGAAGATATGAATATTGAGCAAAAACAAGAGATGGAGAAGAAACACCTTATGCGTTCGGGGACTATGACTGCTCTAGCAATTGCAATTCATAATTTCCCAGAAGGTATGGCAACCTTTGTGTCGGCTTTGCAAGAACCAAACGTTGCTATAGCTATTGTTGTCGCTATCTCCATTCATAATATCCCTGAGGGTATATCTGTTTCAGTACCTATTTACTATGCAACAGGTAGTCGGAAGAAAGCCTTCCTTTTCTCATTTGCTTCAGGATTAGCGGAACCATTGGGGGCAATTATTGGGTATTTAATCTTAATGCCTTATTTAAATGATGCAACATATGGCGTGCTGTTTGGTATTGTTGCAGGAATTATGATATTTATTTCTGTCGATGAGCTTTTACCTTCTGCAAGAGAATATGGTGAGCATCATTTATCAATATATGGATTAGTATTAGGAATGGCAATTATGGCAGCTAGCCTTTGGCTGTTTGTATAAAAAAATAAAAAAAATGCCTTTCAACTATTGACAAATACATTATTTAAGTATACAATGTAAGAAATTAGAGCAGAAGTGCTCTTATTTAAAGGAATATGGTTCGGCATAGCGAACCAGTTAATAAAGTTAATTATGGAGAATAAAGATTCTCCTATATAAAAGATATATGGTTCGCTATGATGAACTAAGGAATTAAGGAGAATGTATATTCTCCTATATTTTGAACACTAGGTTCGCAATAGCGAACGCAAGTGAGTACAAGTGAGTAAAAAATAAAAGATGCCTAGAGGGTAAAAGAATATACTGGCTATAAAAAATATGATTAATAAAATTAGGTTATTCAAAAATAGCAACAAATATGAATTGTATTTGTAACTAGCTTGCTCAATAGTTCTTAGAATTGTTATGCAAGGTAAATAAATAAGAAAAGAGGAAAAAAATATGCCTATAGTTATTGCCCCAATGGGAAAAGTATTGAGAGTAATTAAGATTATTACTGATGATAAGACAAAAAAACATTTGGCGAACCTAGGAATTACAATAGATTCTAGTTTAGTTATATTATCACAAAGTGGTGGAAATACAATCTGTATAATTAAGGAAGGCAGATTAGCATTAGATAGTGGAATTGCTAGCAAAATATTTGTAGCTTAAAAAATAAAAAGGAGATATAAAATGGTAAAAAAATTGACAGAGTTAATTAATGGCGAAATGGGTGTTATAGTATCCGTTGCTGGTGAGGGAAGAATAAGAAGGCGGCTTTTCGATATGGGAGTTACACAAGGGGCCAAAGTATTGTTGAAAAAAAAGGCACCACTAGGTGACCCTATAGAGATAACAATAAGAGGGTATGAGCTAACTTTAAGAAAAAGTGAGGCATTATTCATAACAATGGAGGTAAATTAGTAATGATAAAATTTGCTTTAGCAGGTAATCCTAATAGTGGCAAAACCACCTTATTTAATAGTCTAACTGGGTCAACTGCACATGTTGGAAACTGGCCGGGTGTAACAGTTGATAAGAAAGAGGGTGTTTACAAGAAATGCGCTGAACCTATATCTATTGTTGATTTGCCGGGTATATATTCTTTGTCCCCATATACTCCTGAAGAGATTATTTCTAGGAATTTCATTCTTGATGATAAACCTGATTGTGTCATTAATATAGTTGATGCAACTAATTTGGAAAGGAACCTGTATCTTACAACTCAATTGATGGAGATTGATGTACCTGTCATTATTGCACTTAATATGATGGATGCTGTAGAGAAAAGAGGAGATAAAATCGATGGGAAAACACTAGAAGAAAAGATAGGCTTACCCGTTGTTGAGATTTCTGCGCTTAAGGGTGTTGGTATTGTTGAATTGATGAAACGGGCTTATGAGAATAGCAAATTTAAAAGAGTTGGTTCAACCGTACTAAATAACTCCAGTTTGGTACATTTAATTGGAGATGTTAGAATTGCACTCGAGGCACAAAAGGTTGCTAATCCACTTTTCCATGCAATAAAACTAGTTGAACTGGATGAGATAGAAGTTAAAATGCATATTAGCTCTCTGAAAATGGTAGATGATTTTAAGGCAACCTTTAATAATAAGACTTTTGGCACTGACTTTGAAGCTTTGGTTGCTGATAGTAGATATAAATATATAGCTTCACATTATTCTTCTGTAATTACAAAAAACAAAATAAAGAAGGGAGCGTTAACAAAATCAGATAAAGCAGATAAAGTACTAACAAATAGAATATGGGGTATTCCAATATTCTTGATTATTCTTTTTGCAATATTCCATATGACATTTTCTGATAATTTATTATTCTTAGGCAAATTATTTTCTGAAGATTGGATAGCTTTTGAGGGTACAGCTATAGTCGGCATTTTGGGCGAAGGTGGAATCAATTCACCTGGTGTTATATTATTTAATCTAGCTGACTTATTATTTGGTACAATTACTGATGCTGTTTCAACAGCTTTAGTGAATTCACCTGTTTGGGTTAGTGGTTTCATTTGTGATGGTGTTTTAGGAGGTCTATTTGCAGTTCTTGGCTTTTTGCCACAAATACTCTTGCTTTTCTTGTTCTTCACGATACTTGAAGATAGCGGATATATGGCTCGAGTAGCTTTTATACTTGATAGAGCATTTAGGAAATTTGGTTTAAGCGGAAGAGCTTTCATGCCTATGATTATGGGTTTTGGCTGTAGCTTACCTGCGATAATGAATACAAGAACATTGTCAGATGAGAATGAGAGAACTGCGACAATAAGAGTCATACCTTTCTTTAGTTGTGGTGCGAAACTTCCTATTTTGACCGCAATAGCGGGCGGAATAGTAATGCAATTTGGAGTAGGCAATGCAGACTTAATTACATATTCAATGTATTTACTAGGTATCGTTATAGCTATTGTTTCGGTATTATTGATGAGAAATACTACAATGAAAGGCGAAGTCCCTCCTTTTATTATGGAGTTGCCTAACTATCATACACCACAAATTAAGAACCTATTTCTACATCTTTGGGATAAAGCGAAGCATTTTGTGAAAAAGGCTTTTACTATAATACTAGTGTCGACAATTGTTATTTGGTTTGTTAGTCATTTCAGTTTTAACTGGAAATTCCTTGAAGATGCAGAGATGAATAATAGTATTTTGGCAGGGCTTGGACAATTAGTTACACCATTATTCACACCTTTAGGATTCGGCAGTCAACTAAGTGATTGGGGTTGGGTATTTGTTGTTGGAGCTATTGCGGGACTTATTGCTAAAGAAAATGTAATAGCTACTTTTGGTACTCTAGCAGCTTGTATTGTGGCAGGTTTCGAAGGAGGAGAAGAAGGTGTAGAAGCAGTTACAACAATGATAATCGCAACAGGTATAACTATTCCTGCATTGATTTCATATATAGCTTTCAATATGACTACTATTCCTTGTTTTGCTGCAGTAGCAACAGCTAAATCGGAATTGCCAACTAGGAAAAAATATATTAATACGTTATTTTTCTGGTTCTTAACTTCCTATTTGGTAGGTACAATGGTTTACTTAATTGGAAGCTGGTGGTGGACTTCATTTATCTTTATAGGAATAATAGCAGTTGTTATAGCTCTTATAGTTCTAGAGAATAAAGGAAAACTGAAATTATATAAAAAAAGTAATCGTACGTAAGGAGGTGTATTATGCAACCTATAGAAATTATCGTTATAATATCAAGTATATTATTTGTAGGTGGATATCTAGCTTATAGCTTAGTGAATAGAAAAAGAATAAAGAAATCTGGTTGTAAAGGAATATGTTCTAGCTGCCCATATTGCAGTAATTGTAAGGCTAGTAACAAGGAATAGATTATTGAGATAAAAAATTATATTATATAATTTCATATTGAATAATATACTATAAAACAATTAAGATAATAGTGACTGCAGAGGCAGTCACTATTATTATATATTTAGATTAGCTTACTCATTATTTATTATTTGATAATAATATTTTTTCATTTTTTTCGAAAAAAATATATAAAAGTTATTGACATATGTCAGAAAAGGTGTATAATTAATATTGTTAGTGACATATGTCATAAACTAACAGGAGGAAAAAACATGCCAAGACCAATGAAATGGCGAAAAGTATGTAGTATGCCCGAAAGTATAAGATTTGGACCACTTGATTTAGAAGCTCATCAGAAAGATAATGTCATTATGACTATTGATGAATATGAAGCAATAAGGCTTATTGACATCGAAGGATTCACGCAAGAAGAATGTTCTGCACAAATGGGTGTAGCTCGTACAACTATTCAAGGCATATATAATGAAGCAAGAAAGAAAATAGCCGAGTCTTTAGTAAACGGTAAGGTGCTATTGATTGAAGGCGGAGAGTATAGGCTTTGCGATGGTTTGGGAGAGGGCTGCGGTGGAGGAACTTGTAGAAGACAAACTTGTGGGAGAGGATTAAAGGCTAACGAGGATGACCTATAAAAAATGTATTCGGATAAAGTTATGGAACACTTTATGTGTCCACAAAATGCACATAGTATGATTGATGCGGATGCTGAAGGAAGTTACGGAGACCCAGCATGCGGAGATTATCTAACCATTTATATTAAGGTAATAGATAATCGGATAGAAGATATAAGTTATCTTGTATTTGGTTGTTCTGCATCCATTGCAACATCTAGTATGACATCAATAATGGTGAAAGGAAAAACCTTAGATGAAGCAAATACAATTACTGAAGAAGATATAATAGATGCGTTAAATGGTTTACCTGAAGACAAGATTCATTGTTCTAATCTAGGCATAAGTGCATTGAGGATAGCAATAGATAATTATAAAAAAAATAATAGAATGGAGGATTCTTATGAAAATAGCAATACCAGTAGATGATAATAATCTAGAAACAACAGTATGTATGTCCTTTGGACGTGCACCCTATTTCCTTATTTATGATACGGAGACTAAAGAAAGTGTCTTTATGGTTAATGAGGCAGCAAATAGTCAAGGTGGTGCTGGAATTAAAGCAGCACAAACTATAGTAGAT
>CAZKXV010000078.1:0-6350 GCA_964556835.1 uncultured Clostridia bacterium | reverse complement strand
CTTTATAGTGGAATCCCTGACAGTGAGATGGTTGACATAGCCGTTTATAGCGACATACAAACCGTTCTTAAAAATGGAGTTTTCAATGATTACATTAGAGCAGGAAGTGAAATTCACTCCATTCACAGAAGAGCCTTCCATGAATCTGCCATTTCCGTCAAAAGTACTGTTCTTGACGGTTACACCGTTTACATTTTTCAAAAGAAGAAGGGCTGTACCACTGTCAGTATCCGCTAAAAAATTAATATTTTCTATAGTTTCATTAATAGTTTCTTTATTATATCTATAAGGGTGATGAATATCCCATAATACTCCCTTATTCTCACTTTGAATTTTCTGCAGAAATTCTTTCATTATAGAGCTTGAGCATAGAATGCCATTAGTCTCAATTAATGGAGTAACTCCCTTAATTCTTCCGTATTCGCATACCTCATTATATATAATAGCTGCTTCAGCAAGATTTCCACCCGCTGGATAAGCTGAATTTGTGCATAATACTCTTACATAAGGAACATCCAGTTCGCTTGCAAGGTCTATATACTCAATTATTTCAGCTATAGTATTCTTCATATCTGTAGATTTAGCTATTTCTATAGCTGACGATAGTATGGGAATTTTGATACCTAGTTTATCAAGATACAATTGAGTTTCATTAAGATTTTCTGGATTAAAATTCTTACATTTAGGTATATCCAAAGTAGGACCTATACCTCTAATTTCTACACCATCATAACCTAAATCTTTTGCACATGTCATTATTTCTTTAAAATTCCATTTGGGGCAACTTAAAGTTGAAAAACATAATTTCATAATATATCCCTCCTTTTATGCAGTTTCGATACTAGCAGCATCTTGCAATCCATAAATTTCAATACCCTCTTCACGCAAAATAAATTTCTGAATTTTTCCGCTTGCAGTAGTAGGAAAACTTTCCATAAACCTCACATATGAAGGAGTCTTATGTCTTGCCATATTTGCTCTAACATATTCTTTCACTTCTTCAACTGTCAATGTTTCATTAGGCTTCACAATTATACAAGCACACACTTCTTCGCCATATTTCTTACTAGGCAAACCTATCACTTGTACATCGTATATTTTGGGGTGATTATACAAGAACTCTTCAATTTCCTTAGGATAAAGGTTCTCGCCTCCACGAATAATCATATCTTTGATTCTTCCAACTATCTTATAATAACCATCTTTATCCACTGTAGCAAGGTCCCCAGTATGTAGCCATTTATCTTCATCTATAGCAAGAGCCGTAGCCTCTGGCATATTATAATATCCTTTCATTATATTATAACCTCTTGCACAAAATTCACCTGCTTGACCTATACCCAATTTTTCTCCAGTTTCAGTGTCAATAATTTTTATTTCAACACCCGGAAAAGCACGTCCAACTGTTTCTACCCTTAAATCAATTGAATCATCACAATGTGTTTGTGTACATCCCGGTGATGCTTCAGTTTGTCCATAAACGATTGTGATTTCAGATACGCCCATTTCTTCTACTACTTGATTCATAACTGTAATAGGACAAGGCGAACCTGCCATAATGCCAGTACGGAGGCATAAATTAAATTTCTTAAAATCGGGATGTGCTAATTCTGAAATGAACATCGTTGGTACTCCATGAAGTGCAGTGCATTTCTCAGTCTCACAAGCAGAAAGAACAATACCTGCATTAAACTCAGGAATGACGACCATACTTGAATCATGAGTAATACAAGTCATTACCCCTAATACTAGTCCAAAACAATGAAATAACGGAACTGTAATACATAATTTATCCTGAACGGTGAAATTCATACAATCACCAATAGCCTTGCCGTTATTTAGAATATTATAATGAGAAAGCATTACGCCCTTAGGAAAACCTGTAGTCCCACTAGTATACTGCATATTAATAATATCATAGCAATCAAGACTATTAGTTACTTTTGTGTATTCTTCATCACTAATTGAAACGCCTAACTCTATCAAATCATTATAATCTATCATACCTTTAGGAGTATTACCGCCGATATGAATTATTCTCTTAAGATAAGGAAATCTGTCTGAATTAATAACGCAATCTTTACTATTAGCTATTTCTGGACAGAGATTATTAATTATATTTACATAACTATTATCTCTAGAACCATCTATCATAACTAATGCTTTCGAATCCGATTGCCTAAGTAAATATTCCATTTCAAAAATTTTGTAGTTTGTATTTACAGTTACAAGTATAATACCTGCTTTCGCAGTAGCAAACAAAACACTAAGCCATTGAGGAACATTAGTCGCCCATATAGCTAGATGGTCGCCTTTATTAAGACCTAATGCAAGTAATCCTTTTGCAATGTTATCTGTTTCTTCATCGAACTCTTTCCAAGTTCTTTCATACGGCAATGTAGTGTATTTTATTGCCTGCTTATTAGGATATCTACTAGCAATGTCTCTAAGCACCTGACCAATTGTTCTTTTAATCTCTTCCATAATGTTCTCCTAGATTAATATCTAATATTTATTTTCAAATACGTATCCAAATCATATGCAGACCAAGGAGCATTTTCTGTTGGTGGATATACTCTAAATGTCATTTTTTCCTTAAGAGTAGGATGAGTGAACTTTAGCTCGACCGCCCACAATGCAAGATTGCACTTAATATTATCTATAGTATTATATTTCTGATCGCCTAATATAGGAGTACCCATTGAAGCCATTTGTACTCTTGCTTGATGACTTCTACCTGTTACTAACTTGATTAGAATAAGCGATAATGGTCCGCTAATATCTTCTAATGTAGTCAATGTTCTATAGTTTAGTTCTGCATATTTTGCACCTGTAGTTGTCATTGGTGCTACTTGTACGATATTTTTCCGCTCATTCTTATACAAATAGTGAACTAATCTATCTGCCTTATGTTTAGGAATACCACGTACAACTGCAAGATATTTCTTCTCGAAATCTCCTGACTTCATAGACTCAGATAATCTTTCCGCAGCTTTAGAAGTTTTTGCAAATACCATTACTCCACCTGTTGGCCTATCAAGTCTATGCACTAATCCAAGAAAGACATTACCTTGCTTGTCATATTTTTCTTTGATATATTGTTTGAGAGCGGTCAGCACATCTAAGTCATTTGAGCTATCTGCTTGTGTCGGCATATTATTAGGCTTGACGACAACCATTATATGATTATCTTCGTGAAGAATAATAATTCCCTTATACATACTTGCTGGACTTGCTTTTCTAAGAGATTCTTTAACAGGTTTCTGCACAATCTCACGGACTATTGTCTCGAATATCGGTTCAATTTCATCTTCTTCTACAGTCTCATCAATTGTTTCTTCGGGTATTTCTTGCTCAATCCCAATTTCGTCTTCTATTCCTGCTATTTCTTCACTATTATGAGTTAAAGAATCTGAAATAGCTCCGATAGTACTTTCTTCTACAATCTGAGTTTTAGTTTTCTCAATTTCATTATAATCATTTTGTTCTACATCTTCTAGTATAGGTTCAAGACCTTTTTCTACTTGCATAATACCACCTAAAATATTCTCATACCACTACACCCACAAGGAAGCACAATACCTTCATTAGTAGGCAAAGCGACTTCATAAGCCTCAGTTTCGCCACCAAAATCCTTCAAGCATATGTCAAGAATATTTTTTATTACTGCAGGCTGTAAGCCTGTTGTATAAGAATTAATTAGATAGAATAGAGGGTTATCACTTATTAACTCTTTTGTCATATCAACTAAGTCAAATAAGTTATCTTCTATTCTCCACATTTCACCGCTTGGTCCTCTACCATAACTTGGAGGGTCCATTATAATCGCATCGTATTTCCTGCCTCGTTTAATCTCTCTAGCTACAAATTTGATACAATCATCTATAATATATCTTATTCTATCGCTTTCTACACCACTCGCTTTCGCATTTATTCCAGCTCTTTCTACCATTGACTTGGCAGAATCCACATGACAAACTTTTGCTCCCGCCTTCGCACAAGCAACAGTTGCGCCACCAGTATAAGCGAACAAATTCAATATAGTTATCTCTCTATCGCTAGCTTTTATAAGTTCTTGCATTTTATCCCAATTAACTGCTTGTTCAGGGAATAATCCCGTATGCTTGAAGCCCATTAGCTTAAGTGAGAAATGCAAATCCCCTCTTGTAAGATTGAACTTTGCAGGCACATTTGTATGATAAGTCCATTGCCCACCGCCTCTATCACTTCTAGAATATTCGGCATCAAGCCCCTCATAATTATCAAAGTCAAATTGAGCTTTCCATATAACTTGTGGGTCAGGTCTAAGCAAAGTAATATCACCCCAACGCTCTAGTTTCATACCATCGCCCGTTGCAATGACTTCGTATTCTGTCCAGCCAGTAGCTACCTTAATCATATTTTAGCAACTATAAGAGATATCTTCTCGCCATTAATATCCCAATCCTTTTGGTAGCCATCTATGCTACCTTCCACAAGATTATCACAAAGCAAATCTTCAAGAATGCTTTTGTCAGTAGCTAGGACTCTCTTGACATTACCTTTCGCAACATAAGCCAAAGAAATATGGTCAATCACTTCAAAACCAGCTTCCTTTCTCATTATTTGTACCTTGCTAACTATTTCACGTGCGATACCTTCATCAATTAATTCATCATTCAATTCAGTATCTATTACAACGGTATATCCCTTATCGCTCTCTGCTACATAACCCTTCTTACTCTCAGTTAAAATTTGTAAGTCTTCTAGACAGAAATCAACCGAATTACCATCAATATCAGCAGTATAAATACTACCACTTTGAACGGTATTAACAATAGCATCTGTATCAGCTGTAGCCAAATATTTATTGATAGCACCTAGAAGTTTGCCGTATTTAGGGCCTAAAGTCTTCAACTGTGGTTTAAGCTTATAGCCTACAAAATTACTGTCATCGCTAGTTATTATAACTTGCTTAACATTAAGCTCTCCCGCTATCAGCTCTGTCATATTCATATCGCTTAGTTTATTATCAGTCTTGATAAACATTTTAGCAAGTGGTTGTCTATTCTTGATATTTGCCTTATTTCTACAAGCTCGACCAGTTACAACAGCATTAAGTACATAATCCATATCACTCTCAAGGTCGACATTGATATACCTAGAATCATAAGCAGGAAAAGTAGTCAAATGAACACTTTCAGGAACATCCTTATAGAAGTTAGGAACTAGATTTTGATATAATTGTTCTGCCATAAATGGTGTATATGGAGCAATTACTTTACTTAGCGTAACAAGCACTGTATGAAGTGTGGTGAAAGCAGCAATTTTGTCATCTGTCATAGCTGAACCCCAGAAACGCTCTCTACATCTTCTTACATACCAGTTGGATACTTTTTCTACGTATTCTTGAATAGCTCTAGCACTTTCGGTAATTCTATAATTAGCTAAACTTTCATCGACAAATTTAATAAGAGTATTAAGCCCACTTAGAACCCATTTATCCATTTGTGAAAGCTTGCATTTATCAAGTGAGTATTTACTTGGGTCGAACTTATCTATATCGGCATAAAGTACAAAGAAAGCATAAGTATTCCATAGAGTACCCATAAACTTACGTTGTGCCTCAGAAACTGCTTCAGGATAGAATCTTGAAGGTAACCATGGAGCAGAATTAGTATAAAAATACCATCTAACTGCATCAGCGCCTTGATTATCAAGAAGTGTCCAAGGGTCAACTACGTTACCTTTATGCTTACTCATCTTAAGACCCGTCTTGTCATTTACGTGTCCTAGAACAATGCAGTTCTTGAATGGTGCTTTATCGAATAACAATGTAGATATAGCTATTAATGTATAGAACCAACCTCTAGTTTGGTCAACCGCTTCACTTATAAAGTTAGCTGGGAAAGTCTTATCAAAGATTTCCTTGTTCTCAAAGGGGTAATGAAATTGTGCGAAAGGCATTGCCCCACTATCATACCAACAATCTAGAACTTCAGGAGTCCGCTCATAAGTCCCACCACACTCACACTTCCACTTGACCTCATCTATATAAGGCTTGTGCAATTCTATATCTTTCTTAAGACCACCTAATTTTCTAAGCTCTTCTTTCGAACCAATTGTATGAACATTGCCACAATCGGCGCATACCCATATAGGTAATGGTGTTCCCCAATATCTCTCTCTTGAAAAACCCCAATCTACAACATTTTCTAGGAAGTTGCCCATTCTGCCTGAGCCCACTGTAGGTGGCAGCCAGTTGACTGATGCATTATTCTTCAGTAATTGCTCCTTAACAGCTGTCATCTTGATGAACCAAGACGATCTAGCATAATACAATAATGGAGTATCACAACGCCAACAATGAG
>CAZKXV010000077.1:0-6403 GCA_964556835.1 uncultured Clostridia bacterium | reverse complement strand
TTTCTATGGCAAATGTTTCGAAGAATGTATCTGAACCAAGCTTGTCACCTGAAGAATGTGCAGAGCTTGCCGAACAATATGTTGATGATTTGGGCTATGAGAATATGAAAAGCGTATGGGTTAGTAATTATAACAGTATAATATATGTAAACCTTGCTAGCGAGCATAATGGTATAATATTATATCCTGATTTGGTTAAAATGAAGATAGCTTCTAATAATGGTGATTTAATAGGGGTGGAGGCTTTAAGCTATGTTTTTAATCATCATGATCGCACTATATCTACTCCAACTTTGTCTGAAACTCAAGCTGTTAATTATGTGTCTACAGATATTAGTATCGAAAGTATAAGGCTTGCACTAATTCCCTCAGTGGGAGGAGAGGAAATATTAACTTATGAGATAAGTGGCACTTGTGATGAAGCTATGTATTTTGTCTATGTAGATGCAAGAACCGGCGAAGAAGTAAATATTATGCGTGTAATAGAATCCGATGAAGGATCGTTAATAATGTAGGAATTATTAAGTTTATTTTTAAGATATTAATTATATAAATAAAATGAAATATAGGATTGTTATAAGATAAAAGAACTGTAAGAAAACAAGAATTGCTGCAAGCCAGTTGTAAATGTATTACTAATATGGTGGCGGTAATTCTTGTGTTGAATATAGTAATACTAAATAATTAATTTAAGAGTTTAGGCAACAAATTCTATAAAGAGTTACTATTTATAATAGTTTATAAATCCTTATAAAAAATTATTGAAATGCAAAATAACTGCTAAATACATTTGATAAATGTTGTTATACATGCTATAGTGTAGGTGAAGTAACTTTTGCTTAACACAATTGCTAATATAGCGGAGGATTGTATGAACGATTTCTTTGAATCTGCGTTTGATTTCAATATTTCAACTGATAATTTAGGACTAATTGCACTCGAAAGTGCAAAAGAAATGGGGAAAAAAGTAGACAATTATCTAATCAAATGGTATAATGCAGAAGTCAAAAAAAATGGAAATAGGCCTGTAAAAGACACTTTCTTGATAGAGAATGAATGCCCTAGATTTACTACAGGGGATGCTAAAGGATTAATAAAAGAAACTGTTAGAGGTAAAGATTTATATATTCTTGTAGATGTAGGCAATTATAGTTGCACATATAATATGTATGGTATGGTAGTACCTATGTCACCAGATGACCATTTCGCAGACTTGAAACGTATAATTTCTGCTGTTGAGGGTAAGGCTGCAAGTATAACTGTTATTATGCCATTACTGTATGGTTCAAGACAACATAGACGTAGTAGTAGAGAGTCATTAGATTGTGCAATGATGTTGCACGAACTCAAAGAAATGAAAGTGAAAGATGTTATTACTTTCGATGCTCACGATCCTAGAGTTCAGAATGCAACTCCATTAATGGGTTTCGATAATTTCTTTCCTACATACCAAATTCTTAAGTCGCTTATCAGAAAACATCCTGATATAAATATGAATAAAGATAGATTTATGATTGTTAGTCCTGATGAGGGAGCAATGATTAGAAATATATATTATGCTTCTGTATTAGGTGTAGACTTGGGAATGTTCTATAAAAGAAGGGATTATTCAACTATCCTTAATGGTAAGAATCCTATCGTTGCTCACGAATATATTGGTAGTCCTGTTATGGGTATGGATATTTTCGTTGCAGATGATATTATAGCTACTGGAGATAGTAGCCTTAAGTTAGCTAAAGAATTGAAAGAACGTGGTGCTAACAGGATTTTCTTAACTGCTACTTATGCTCTTTTCACAGAGGGCATCGAAAAATTTAATGAGGCCTATGAAGAGGGTTATATTGCTAGTGTATTTACTACAAATCTATCCTATCTTCAACCTGAACTTGCCAATAAAGAGTGGTTTA
Source organism: uncultured Clostridia bacterium (assembly GCA_964556835.1). GTDB lineage: Bacteria > Bacillota > Clostridia > Christensenellales > CAZKXV01 > CAZKXV01. Next base: position 4,496 of record CAZKXV010000077.1, on the reverse strand, counting down.
GTTGTGCCGATTTATCGAAATATATTTCTCTTATCATTTCTGCTTGTAATCAGAAACGTTCATTATCTGGAATGTTGGATCCTCATGATAAGATTAGAGAATTAATGATGGATTTTAGATCAAAGAAATGATTTAGAGGAGGGTAAAATGAAAATTCAATGGTTAGGGCATTCTTCCTTTCTATTGACAGAAAGCACAGGAAATTCAATAGTGACTGACCCGTATAAAGGTTCTTTCCCTACTGGAATTTCATCTAGTGTTGTCACAATTAGTCATAAGCATGACGGATATTCTGATTACAAAAATATTGGTGGAAATCCTACCATTATAGATAAAGTTGGATTGTTTGATATTGCAGGCTTACATATTAGTAGTGCCGAGACTTCTAATGGTAGTGAATTTGGACCAAATATAGTTTACAAAATGCGTATTGATGGAGTGGAAATATGTCACCTTGGTGATATTGGGACTAAATGCACTTTGAATTTACTGGAATTCATTGGTGAAGTGGATATTTTGATGATTCCAGTAGGTGGTTACGATACAATTGATGCAGAATTAGCTAAAGATTATATAGACGTAATAATGCCCGATATTGTTATTCCTATGCACTATGGAGATGATCACTCTAAAGAACTTGATTCTATTTCGGATTTTCTAAAATTATTTGAAGAAGAAGATATAGTATATTTCGAGAAAGATTCTTTTCATGTAGATAGGGCACAATTTGATGGAGAACGTACTCAAGTTTTTGTACTGAAACGTGACTAATTATTAATAAAAAGAGTATAAATATAAAATAAAGAAATTTTTTATCGGTTATTTATGATCGGTGTTTTTTAGGAGGTATAATGGATTATACAAATTTATCAGCGGAAGAACTAAAAAAATTAGGTATTTTCGAGTTGAGAAATGCAGCTAGAGAGATTGGAGTTAAGTCTCCAACAACTTATAACAAATCAGATTTGGTTATTGAAATGCAAAAGGTGTTTAATGGTGAGATTGCACCTGCTGCTAAATCTAAGAGAGGTAGACCGCCAAAGGGCTATCAAGCGATTAATGAGGTTGATAAAGCCGAAACGCAGAAAGAGCCTATGGAAAAGAAGATAGTAATACCGATTGAAAATTCTTACAAAAAAACAGAAGAACAATCTAAACCCACTAGAACTTATGTGGCAAATAATAATTATTCTTCAAGTAGTAATTATAGAAGAACCTCAGCAGCGAATAGCAATAATAATTACAACAGAAAACCAAATACAAATAAAACTTTTAATAAATTTGATAAGAATGCCCGTAAAGGTAATAATATGCAATTTGCAGACCAATCAAGAGAGCAATTCGAATTAGACCCAAATATTATTTACGAAGAGAGAGAAGGGGTACTTGAAGTTCTACCAGATAATTATGGTTTCTTGCGTTCTAATAACTGTGAAAATAGCGAAAAAGATTCTTATATAGCAGCTATGAAAATACGCAAATTCGGTTTGCGACCCGGTGATTATGTCAAAGGATTAGTGGCTGCGACCTCTGATTCGCAAATGCCTGCTATTATTGATGTTAAAGAAGTAAATGGGGAATCACCCGAGCAAGCCTTTAATCGTCCAAAATTTGATAATTTGACACCTATTTTCCCTGATTCAAGATACAGATTAGAATATGCTGACTCTGCAAGAGAATATGCAATTCGTTCAATAGATTTGATAGCGCCTATCGGTAAAGGGCAAAGAGCAATGATAGTATCTCCTCCAAAAGCAGGAAAAACTACACTTCTAAAGCAAATTGCTAATTCAATTTCAATTAATTATCCTGAATCCGAACTTATAGTTCTTCTTATCGGTGAAAGACCAGAGGAAGTTACAGATATGAAGCGATTCATCAAGGGAGATGTAATATTTTCAACGTTTGATGAAATGCCTGACCACCATACAAAAGCTGCAGAGATGGTGCTTAATAAAGCAAAGAGACTTGTTGAAAGTGGTAGAGATGTAGTACTATTGCTAGACAGCTTGACTAGACTTGCTAGAGCCTATAATATGACAATTACTCCTACTGGACGTTCTCTTTCAGGCGGATTAGACCCTGGTGCACTTCATAGCCCTAAGAGGTTCTTTGGTGCTGCTAGAAATATAGAAAATGGCGGTAGCCTAACTATTATAGCCACAGCGCTTGTTGAAACAGGTAGCCGTATGGACGATGTAATTTTCGAGGAATTCAAAGGTACTGGCAATATGGAAATCCATTTAGATAGAAAACTATCTGAAAGGCGTATTTTCCCAGCAATTGACCTTGCTAAGAGTAGTACAAGAAGAGAGGATTTATTGCTGTCTCAGAAAGAACTTGAAGGAATGTTATTGGTCAGAAGAATTTTGTCATCAGGTGAATCTTCTGATTCAATTGAACAAATTCTTAAGATTATGCAAAAGACTAGAAATAATGATGAATTAATAGAACAATTGAATATGCAATTAGCAGCATATAAGAAAAACGGCTATGTGATGCGAAAAAATAGCAACTAAAAAACAAAATATTATTAATAAAGAACATAAATAAAGAACATAAATAAATAAAATATTAATGTTCTTTTTTATATTGTAATCGTTCTATTTCTATGATACAATAAATAAAAATTGGAGAGTGATTATGTCTGATAAAGCTCTAAAAGTCAACAATGACATTTCTAAACAGTTAGAACGTGTAGTACCCAAAAAAGAAAAATACCAATTTAGTATAGGTGTATTTGGACAAAATCTTACATATGCAATAGTAGCTTTCTATTTATTCTATTACTGCACAGATGTATTGTTTCTTGACCCTTTGTATGTGGGGCTTTTGTTAGGTATAGCAAGGTTTTGGGACGCATTTAATGACCCTATAGTCGGTGCTTTTATTGATAATCATAGGTTCAAAAATGGCGAGAAACTTCGACCATTTTTGAAAGCTACTCCACCAATTATCGGTGTTTTTGCTATGCTGATTTTTATGGCTCCCAGAAATAGTCCCGATGTTATAATTTTCATATTTATTCTTACATGTATGTTATTATGGGATAGCTTGTATAGCTTTCAAGATATAGCTCAGTGGGGAATGACAGCTACTATTTCTCCTATTTCAGAGGAGAGAATTGAGGTAGCACAAATTGCAAGATTTGCGGGGTTTGCAGGTGGCTGGTTGCCGGGCTTAATTCCAATTCTTGTAGCTAATAAAGATAAAATTGGAATTAGTGAATATACAATGTTTTTAATTTTCGGAATAGTATTTGGTATGTGTGGAATGTTAGTATCCATGTTTACTTATAAGGCACAAGAACGAGTTATAAGTGATAAACCTCTAGAACCACCATTGAAAGCCTTTATACCTCTTTTCAAGAATAAGATAGTAATGCTTCTCCTTATTTCCGCAATTTTACAAGCAACAGTTCTAATTGTTCCTCCTATTTATTTCTTTAAATACAAGGTTGATTTTGTTATTGCAGGCAAGCATATTGATTGGGGTACTGCCATGACTATTTATGGTGTTATTACTGGTTTTATAGGCACTTTCGTAATTATTATTACAGATAAAATTGCTAAGTTGTTAGGCGGGATGAAAAACTTGTTATTGGTAGCTTGTGTTTCAAATATTATAGGTAGAGTAATATGCTATTTTATTGGATTTGAAGGTGCTAATATGATAATAGTTATGGTTATTCTAGGAGTATTCCTTATTCCTAATAGCTTAATGCTTGTCGCTACAACTGTTCTATGGTGTGATAGTATCGATTTGATTGAATTACAAACAGGAAAACGATCGGAGGGTGTTGCTTTTGCTGCACAGAATTTTATTTCTAAGGCAATTACAGGTCTTGCTGCAATTATGACAGGTTTAACGCTTAAAATACTGAAATTTGATGCTACTCTTTATGACCTTGATTTGCCACAAGGAAGTGTTTTTAATGAGTGGGTATGGCTAATTTTTATTCTTGGTCCTGCACTAGGTTCATTAATGTACATAATTCCGTTATTATTTATCAAATACTCCGCTGATGAAAAAGCTGAAGTTGAAGCGGAACTTAAACGAAGGCGAGAATTAGCTAATAATGACAAAATTGATTAATTATTTAATAAATTTTCTTATGTGTTATCTTATGTGTTAATTATTGTTAATTGTCCATTTGGTATTTTTGCTTGTATATTATCAAGTATTAGTCACAAAATAACAATAATCATTTAAGGAGGTTATTATTATGATTAAATTAAAATCTGGCGAAATAGCACCAAAAAGCGGAAGTTATAATGTCGTAAATCGTAATGGCAAAGTAGTTAATAGCGTAAATGTCAATAAGGGCGATACTATGCCACCTACACAAAGTAAGCAAAATCATTTTGAGATTAATTAGTTAAACATTTTATCTTAAGGTTTATTGCTCAAAAAATTATAGCACTCATAAATTATTATGGGTGCTCAGACTGTAGACAAACCCCTTTGATAAATTGAGTATCAAAGGGGTTTTGTGA